>JBJTAA010000386.1:0-4331 GCA_046090525.1 Planctomycetota bacterium | reverse complement strand
CGTCGAGACCATGAAGCCGTTCGTCGACCGCTTCGAGGACGAACTCCGCAAGCCCGCCGGCAACCCGCAGGCAGCGGCGGGCCGACCGACCACCTCGCCGCTCGAGGCGATGTGGGAGGGGGTCCGCTCGGCGGCGGCCTGGACCGGTGCCGGACCCGAGGGGCAGGGGGGCGCGGCCGGGTTCGCAGCCCAGCCTGCCGGCGGCGCGATCCCGGGCTGGACGCCGCTACCGACCGGCCATCCGGCGACGGCGCCGGCACAACCGTCCCGGCCCACGGCGAGCGGGTTTTCGAATCGGCCGGCGTTCCAGCAGGCCGCACCGGGACAGTTCCCGGTCGGCGCGCAGACGCCGCTTCCAATCCGCTGACGACTCGCGCGGCGATCGCCCACCAGGTCCACGCGATGCTTTCGTCCGGATGGATTCGTGGCCCGGGAGCGGCAGCGGCGGACCGGCGGCGAGGGCGGGGCATGGCGGCCCAGCATGACGAGCGTTCGGCCGCGGAAAAAAAGGCCCGAATGCAGGGGGCTGGTTCCGGACATAAGAGACATTATCGGACGTTGGGGAGAGGGGCGGTTCCGCGGCTCGGCTCCTCTCCATCCCGTGAGATCCATCTCCCCCATCGCTGGTCTTGGCCCGGGGCTGCCTGTGCCGTGTCGCCGGACGTTCGCTTCGGCCTTCCAGGCCTTCGCTCTCTCCATGCTGGCCGCGCTTCGCCATCCCTGGCTCCGCTTGCCAGCAAGGCCGGCTCTACGGCACAGGCAACCCCTCGCAGCATCGTGACGCCATGAACGAGCCACGCAGGCCGACCGACCCCGCGCCGCCACCACGAGCCACCCTGGCCGACCTCGTGGCGGCGGTCGCCCGGTTTCGCGACGACCGGGACTGGGCCCAGTTTCACACGCCCAAGAACCTGGCCGCAGCGACCGCCATCGAGGCGGCCGAGCTCCAGGAGCGGTTCCTCTGGCAGACCGACGCCGAGGTCGAACACGACCTGGCCGACGCCGCCAAGCGGGCCGGCGTGGCCGAGGAGATCGCCGATGTCGTGATGTTCGCCATGCTCCTCGCCGACCGGCTCGGCATCGACCTGGCCGAAGCGGTCGTGGCCAAGCTCGCGGCCAACGAGCGGAAATACCCGGTCAACCTCGCCCGCGGGAACGCCCGCAAGTACACGGAACTCGAGGGCGGCTGACCCGGCGGCCTTTCCCGGCACCAGCGGGCTGGTTCGCCCGTGCCAGCGTTCCGGACCTGAGCTCGAGCCGGCGTGGCGATCACGCTTCCGAGACGATCCCGATCTGCGCGAGCGTCGGGAGCGTCTGCTCGAGGAACGCGGCGCAGGCCTGGTCGACGAGCTGGCGGCGGGCGGCGGGATCGCTCACCGGCTGGCCGTCCTTCTGCAGCATCCGGCCGCTGCCCGCGAGCCGCGTGTCGACCCGCTCGGCCAGCCCCGCGCGGCCCCGCGCGACCAACTCATGAAGGATCGCGGCATCGAAGTCGCCGATCGTGTGCCCGGTGCCGGTCACGGTGCTGGCCAGCGCCAGCGGTCGGCCGCCGAGCGAGTCGGCCGCCAGCACGGCCTCGTTGAAGGCCGTCGTGAGCCTGGGCGCGGCCGGGGCGGTGGCCACGCCCGGCACCGGCACGGCGGCGATGTCGAACATCCCCATCGCCACCCCCGCGTCCACCGCCCGCACGAGATCGGCGGGCGGCGTGCCCCGCAGCGCGTCGGCCGCGAGAATCTCCGACAGCCGCAGGCTCTGGTCGCCGAGCAGGCCGAGCAACGCCTGGTAGAGCGGCCCCTGCACGGTGGAGGTCACGACGCCGAGGTTCACCTGGTAGGGCAGCGTGAGGCCACGGCGGGCCACGCGGTAGTGGATGTCGTCGCAGTGTTGCAGCCTGCTTTCGACGTCGGGCATGGCCACCGACGCCTTGCCATACACGTCCCAACGGAAGGCGGTGTTGGCGCAGAAGTCCTTGTGGGCCTCGGTCACGAGCCGGTCGGTCGTGGTGCGGAAGAGTTCCTGGAACTCGGGCCGCACGCAGAGGTCCCAGAAGTTCGTGAACACCGGCAGGCTGCCCACGAACCCGAGCCCGGCCCCGCGGAACATCCCGGCCACCTCGGCGAAGTAGAAGCTCGTCCAGTCGTCGTTGAGGTATTCGTGGGCGAGGTAGCGGATGTCCTGCTTGAGGAGCCCGTCGACGTAGGCCGAGGCCTGGGGGTTCGTCTCGAAGTAGCGGGCCTGCCGGTCGCGGATGAACACGAGGTAGGCGAGCGCGTCGCGCACCCGCTGGAGGCTGTCCCCCTGGCGCAGCGCCGCGTACTGCTTGAGGATTCCCCGGATCGGCTGCAGGTGGGCCCAGCCGGGCATGGCGTTGTAGCTCACGAGCAACAGTCCGCCCGGAGCGAGCCGGCTCCGAGCCACGGCGAGAATCTCGTCGCGGACCCGCGGCGAGACCCAGCTCAGGATGCCGTGGAGCGTGATGAACTCGAAGGAGCCGATGTCGTCGGGCAGGCTTCCAAAGCCACCGGTGATCACCCGCACGTTGGCGAGCCCGCCCGCGGCCACGTCCTTCTCGACCGCCGCCGTGTGCTCCGGGTTGATGTCCACGCCCACGAACTCGCTGCCCGGATTCGCCGCCGCCAGCGTGGTCAGGGAGCGGCCCAAGCCGCAGCCGAGTTCCAGGTAGCGGTAGCCGGTCGCCGGTGGCGGCACCACGCGGTTGAGCGCGGCCACGTAGCGGAGCACGAGCGGCGCCATGTTGGGGTAGAAGCCAGGGATGTAGGCGACGTCGGTGAGGTAGCCTTCGCCGGAAGCGGACTGCGTGGATGCCATGCGGTGAGGAACTCCTTGTTGGGCCGTGGGGGCTCTGCCACCCGGGGGCACGGTACCGGGCCGGCGCGAAACCGGCAATCAGCCGCGGCCGGGCGCGGCCCGGCCAGCCCGGCGGCGGGGCCCCCTGCCATGACCGAAGCCGCATTGCGGCAGGGGCTCGGTTCTGCAACCCTCCCGCCATGCGCATACCCCCTCCCGATGCCGCCTGCGCGGCCCCCACGCCCGCCATCGACCTCCGCTGCCGGCGGCTCGCGCCGCGGCACGTCCACGAGGTTGTCGCGTTCCTCGCCCGGCTGGCGGCCGGCGGCGACGGGCGGTTCTTTCATCCCCATGCCTTCACCGCGACGGCCGTCGCGGCCCTCGCCGAACCGGGTCAGCGGGACGAATACCACGTGTTGACGGCGGGCCGCGAGGGGCCGGTCGTCGCCTACGGGATGCTCCGCGGCTGGGACGAGGGCTTCACGGTGCCGCGGCTGCGATTCGCCGTGGACGGCCAGTGGCGCGGTCTCGGTGTCGGCCGGAGGCTGGTCACCCACCTCCATGCGATCGCATCCGCCCGGGGCGCCGCGAGCGTGCGGCTGGAGGTCGATCACGACAATCTGGCCGCAATCGCCCTGAGCCGGGCCGTCGGCTACGACCTGCGGCCATCCCGGCCAGATGCGTGGCTCGGCCTGATCAGGCTGCCGGTCCGCCCGGCCCGACTGGCGGCCTGAGCTCAGGCCGGCTGCGGCTCTTCGAGGAACACGCCCAGCCTGCGGAACCGATCGTACCGCTCGGCCACCAGCCGTTCGGCCGGCCGGCCCACCAGTTCGCGAAGCGACCGCGCGAGGTAGGTCTTGAGCCGCATCGCCATCTGCCGGGGGTGCCGGTGGGCCCCACCGGCCGGTTCCTCGATCACGGCATCGACCACGCCGAACTCCGCGAGGTCGCGCGACCGGAATCGCAGCGCCCGGGCCGCGTCGGCCTTGTACTCCACGCTCTTCCAGAGAATGCCCGCGCAGCCCTCGGGGCTGATCACGCTGTAGTAGGCATGCTCGAGCATCGCCACGCGGTCGCCCACGCCGATCCCCAGCGCCCCGCCCGAGCCCCCCTCGCCGATCACCACGCAGACGATCGGCACCGGCAGCGTGGCCATCAGGAACATGCTTTCCGCGATCACCTGGGCCTGCCCCCGTTCTTCGGCGCCGATGCCGGGATAGGCGCCCGGCGTGTCGATCAGGCAGATGACGGGCAGGCCGTACTTCGCCGCCAGCCGCATCTTGCCCATCGCCTTGCGGTAGCCCTCAGGATGGGCACAGCCGAAGTGGCAGGCCTGCCGCTCGGCCAGTGTCTTCCCCTTTTGATGGCCGACGACCAGCACCTTGTGCTGCTCCAGCTTCGCGAAGCCGGTCAGCATCGCGGGATCGTCGCCGAAGGCCTTGTCGCCGTGCAGCTCGACGAACTCGTCGAACACGAGCGACAGGTAGTCGCTGGTCTTGGGACGGTCGGGGTGCCGGGCCACC
>JBJTAA010000385.1:0-9549 GCA_046090525.1 Planctomycetota bacterium | reverse complement strand
TGATCGACCTGGGCGACGGCGGGTTTGCAGGCCATGCGGCCTGCGGCCGCCGTGCCCCATGCGTGCGGCCAACTGCCTGGCGGCTGAATGCCCGAGCCGCGGTCAGAGCCGCGGCGTCGATCCGCGTGCTCGCCGCTGACGACCCCCCCGGCTACCGAGGGGCGTCGTTTTTTCGGGCGACCACGGCAGCACGAGCGCGGTGCAGCCGCTCGCCGGCCGCTCCTCATGAAACGCTCACAATTCTCGGCTACGCTTCCCGCGGCCGGGAAACGGCGGTGGCGGCCCCGAAAACGTGGCTGCCGGCAACTCGACCGTGGCCCTGACGCCGCCACGAAGACGCCAGGAGGAACCACGTGTCGTTTGCCCGTTTCCGGTGGATGGTCTGCCGCTGTGCGGCGGTCGCGGCGCTGCCCTTCCTGGTCTCCAGCTGCCCGGCACAGGCGGCCGACTCGGCCGTGGCCGATCTGCCCGCCTACAGCAAGGCTTCGGGCGAGGTGGCCGGATCGCTCAAGTGCGTCGGCTCCGACACGATGAACAACCTCGTCGCCCTCTGGGCCGAGGGCTTCAAGAAGTTCTATCCCAGCGTCCGCGAGGGCGTGGAGGGGAAGGGCTCCGCCTCCGCGCCGCCGGCCCTGGCCGAGGGCACCTGCACCTTCGGCCCGATGAGCCGCGACTGGAAGCCCTCCGAGATCGACGCCTTCAAGGCCAAGCACGGCTACGCGCCGACGGTCGTTCCGGTGGCGATCGACATGCTCGCGGTCTTCGTCCACAAGGACAATCCGCTCGCCTCGCTGTCGCTGCAGCAGGTCGACGCGATCTTCTCGAAGAACCGCACCGGCGGAGCCCGCGCCGACATCCGCACCTGGGGCGACCTCGGCCTCGAGGGGGAGTGGAAGGATCGCCCCATCAGCCTCTATGGCCGCAACGCCACCAGCGGCACCTACGGCTACTTCAAGGAGTTCGCCCTCTTCAAGGGGGACTTCAAGCCCACGGTCAAGGAGCAGCCGGGCAGTTCGGCCGTCGTGCAGGCGGTGGCCAGCGACAAGTTCGGCATCGGCTACAGCGGCATCGGCTACATGACCGCCAACGTCCGGGCGCTGCCCCTGGCCGCCGAGCCGGGGGCGACGGCGGTGCCGCCGACGGCCGATGCGGCCTACGCGGGCGACTACCCCTTGGCTCGCTTCCTCTATCTGAGCGTCAACTACCGGCCCGGCAGCCAACTCGACCCGCTGCGGCGCGAGTTCCTCCGCTACGTGCTCAGCAGCGACGGCCAGGGGGAGGTGAAGAAGGACGGCTACCTACCCGTGCCAGCCGCCGTCGCCGCGGAGGCGCTCACCGGGGTCGGCATCGCGACGCCGTAGGACCACGGCATGGACGCCCAGCGCACCTTCACGGGCCGCACCCGCCGCCGGCAGAGCCACCCCTGGGTGCGGTTCGGCGACGCGCTCGCCCGCGGCCTGATCACCGCCGGCGGGATCGGGACGATCGTGGCCGTGCTGCTGGTGGGCGTGTTCCTGCTGGTCGTGGCGGCGCCCCTCTTCAGCCCCGCTCGGGCCCGGCCTGCCGGCGGGATGTCGGCAGAGGCCGCGGAGCCTCTGGCGGTCGGCAGTGACGAGTCGGGCGACGTCGCCTGGCTGCTCGACGTGAACGGCATCCGGGCGATCGGCGTGGCCGATGGCCAGACGCTGCTCGAGCGGGCCGCGATCGAGGGCGGCCTCGAGAACTGCTCCGCCGTCCGCGTGCTCCCCGGCAGCCTCCTGGCCGCGGTCGGATTCGCCGACGGGTCGTTTCGCACCGGCCGGCTCGGGCTCGAGTCGGCCTATCTGTCTGCAGCCGACCTGCCGGCCGACCTCGAGCCGCCGGGTGAGGGCGAGGCCGTGCGGGCGGGCGATGCGATCGTGGTGCGCGGCCAGGGGGGTCAGTTCTCGCGCGTGAGCCTCGTCACGGATCTGGCCACGGCAGGGGGTGAGGCGCTGCCGGCCCGTGTCATCGACCTCGACGTCACGCCGCTGCCGGGCGGCCCGCTCGTGGCCGCGCTCGACGACGCGGGCACCGTGCGGGTCGAGTCGTCGACGTCGCGCCGCAACATGCTGACCGGCAAGCGGACCACCACGTCGGACGGCGCCACGATCGCGCCGGCCGACGGCTTCCGGCCACGGTTCGTCCGCGTCTCGGAACTGGGCGACCAGTTGTTCCTCCTGGCCGCCGATGGTGCCGGCCGCCGCTATGCGATCCGCAACGTCCGCGAGCCGGTGCTGATGGAGTCGTTCGAGACCGGCGCCCCGGTGACGGCCGTGAGCCGCCTGTTCGGCGGCACGGCCCTGAGCGTGGCCGGTGCGGATGGCGGGGTGCGGATCATGTTTCCGGCCCGGCCGGCCGCCGGCGCGAGGGACGAGGCGAAGCTGCCCGAGGACGGCCTGCGGATGGTGACCGCCCGCGAGTTTCCGCCGCGGCCCGGGGCCGCCGCGATCACCGCGGCCGTCGCCTCCCCGCGTTCCCGGCTGTTCGCCGTCGCCGACGCGGAGGGCCGCGTGCGGCTGCTGCACTCGACGTCGGGCCGCGAACTGGCCGGGATG
This sequence comes from Planctomycetota bacterium, assembly GCA_046090525.1. Classification (GTDB taxonomy): domain Bacteria; phylum Planctomycetota; class Planctomycetia; order Pirellulales; family UBA1268; genus QWPN01. The sequence continues at coordinate 6,973 of JBJTAA010000385.1, read as the reverse complement.
CCCGCGCCCGCGGATCAGGCCGGCTCGGGCCGGTCGCCGGTGGCCGCGGTGGCACTCGCGATCCCGCCCAAGGAGAACAGGCTCGTCGCGGCGGGCGGCCGCGGACTGGCGGCCTGGGCCATCGACGCGGGCTACCCGGAGGTGTCGTTCCGCACGCTCCTCCAGCCGGTCTGGTACGAGAGCTACCCGGGCCCGGTCCACGCCTGGGAGACGACCGGGCACGAGTCCTTCGAGTCGAAGTTCGGCCTGGTGCCGCTGATCTTCGGCACGATCAAGGCGACGCTCTACGCGATGCTGTTCGCGACGCCGATCGCGATCCTCGCGGCGATCTACACCAGCCAGTTCATGCATCCCCGGTGGAAGGCCCGGGTCAAGCCGACGATCGAGATGATGGCCAGTCTGCCGAGCGTGGTGCTCGGCTTCATCGCCGGGCTGGTCTTCGCCCCGGTCCTGGAGCAGGTGCTGATGCCGGTGCTCACCGGATTCTTCGTCGTGCCGCTGGCGATCCTCGCCGCCGCCCACCTCTGGCAGCTCCTGCCGGCGGGCCTGCGGACGAGCCTGGCCGGCTGGCGGTTCGCCCTGGTGGCGTGCGCGGCGATTCCGGCGGGGGTGGCGGCGGCCGTGGCGGTCGCGCCGGCCGTGGAGCGGCTGCTCTTCCGGGGTGACATCCGCTCCTGGCTCGACGGCCGTGACGGCAGCGGCTTTGGCGGCTGGGTGTTGGCGACGCTGCCGCTGGGAGGCCTGGCGGCGGTCTGGATCGTGGGCCGCCTCGTCAATCCCTGGCTGCGGCGGGCGGGGGCCGGCTGGAAGCCGCGGCAGGCCGGGCTCGCGGCGCTCGGGGTGTTCGTCGGCGGCGTCGCCGTGGCCGTGCTGCTCGCGGTCGCCGCGGCCGCCTTCTTCGATGCGATCCGGCTCGACACGCGGGGCGGCTTGTTCGGCACCTACGTGCAGCGCAACGCCATGGTCGTCGCCGTCGGCATGAGCTTCGCGATCATCCCGCTCGTGTTCACGATCGCCGACGACGCGCTGGCGAGCGTGCCGGAGCACCTGCGGAGCGCCTCGCTCGGTGCCGGGGCCACCCCCTGGCAGACGGCCGTCCGCGTGATCGTGCCGGCGGCGGCGAGCGGGCTCTTCTCGGCGGTGATGATCGGCCTGGGCCGCGCGGTCGGCGAGACGATGATCGTCCTGATGGCCGCGGGCAACACGCCGCTGGTCAGCTGGAACCTGTTCAACGGCTTCCAGACGCTCTCGGCTGCGATCGCCACGGAACTGCCCGAGGCGGCCCGCAACAGCACGCATTACCGGGTGCTGTTCCTGGCCGCGCTCGCGCTCTTCGCGATGACGTTCGTGGTCAACACCGCCGCCGAGATCGTGCGGCAGCGATTCCGGAGGCGGGCCCATGAGCTTTGACCGCAACCGGCCGCGACGGCTGCGCAGCGGCCACACCGCCCTCGCCGCCCATGGCGAGCCGTGGGTCTGGCTGACCGCGGGCTCGCTGGCCACCGCGATCGCGATGATCGTCGGCCTGCTCGCGCTGATCACCGTCCGCGGGGCGGCCACGTTCTGGCCCGTCCCCCTGGAGCTCGTCGAGCTCGCCGACGGCCGCAAGCTGCTGGGCGAGGTGACCGAACGCGAGCGGGCGGAGCCGGCCACCGCCGATTCCACAGGGCATCCGGCGCGGCTGCTGCTGCGCACGGCCGCCTTCGAGGAGACGGGTAACCGCTTCGAATGGGTGGACGAGACGGCCGTCACGGCGACGAGCCGCCCCGAGTGGGCCACCGTGGTGGAGCGGCTCGAGGGGGGGCGGCTGCACGGCATCCCGCGGCGGCTCGTGCACGGCGAGGAGACGATCGCGGAGGGGCCGGCCGCCGTCTGGCAGGCGTTCGAGCGGGAGCATCCGCCGGCCCGCCGCCGCTGGCGCGATGCGCTGCGGATCGACCGCGTCGAGCGGGGGAGGCTGCAGCGGCGGCTGCGCGACGCCCGGCTGGCGGTGGTTCAGGTCCGGCTCGACGCGGGCGCCGGCAGCGCGGCGGAGGAGAAGGCTCTGGAGGCCGAGTCGCGGGTGCAGGCGGCGGTGGCCGAGGAGTCGGCGCGGCTCGACGAGCGGACGGCCGGCCTGCGGGCGCAGAACGCCGGCTGGGCCGTGGAGTTCGAGACCGCCTCGGGCGGGACCACGAGCGTGCCGCTCGACGGGATCGTGCGGGCCTGGCAGCCCAATCGCCTCGGCACCGCGGGGCGGCTGGGGGTGTATGCCTCCCGCTGGGGCGAGTTCCTCGGCGACGACCCCCGCGAGGCCAACAGCGCCGGCGGCGTGTTCCCGGCGATCTGGGGCACGGTCGTGATGACGCTGATCATGGCCCTCCTCGTCGCGCCCTTCGGCGTGCTGGCCGCCCTCTATCTCCGGGAATACGCCTCCAGCGGGCCGGTGACGTCGGCCGTCCGCGTGGCGATCAACAACCTGGCCGGCGTGCCGAGCATCGTGTACGGCGCCTTCGGCCTCGGCTTCTTCTGCTACGGGCTGGGCGCGGGCATCGACGAACTCTTCTTCAAGGCCAGCCTCGTGGCCGACAACCAGCCGGTGTTCGGCACCGGCGGCCTGCTCTGGGCGTCGCTGACGCTCGCGCTTTTGACCCTGCCGGTGGTGATCGTGGCCACGGAGGAGGCGCTCGCCGCGGTGCCCAACTCGATGCGGGAAGGTTCCTACGCCTGCGGCGCGGGGAAGTGGCAGACGATCCGCCGCATCGTGCTGCCCCGGGCCCTGCCGGGGATCATGACCGGGCTGATCCTGGCGATGGCCCGCGGGGCGGGCGAGGTGGCGCCGCTGATGCTCGTGGGCGTCAAGAAGCTCGCCCTCGACCTGCCGGTGGACGGCACCTTCCCCTTCGTCCACCCCGAGCGGGAGTTCATGCACCTGGCCTACCTGATCTACGACGTCGGCTTCCAGAGCCCCGACAGCCAGGCGGCCCGGCCGCTGGTGTTCACGATCACGTTCCTGCTGGTGGCGATCATCGCGGTGCTGAACGTCGCGGCCATCTGGCTGCGGTCACGGCTGCGAAAACGCTACGCGGCCCATCAGTTCTGAGATCCGGCGTGTACAATCCGGCACGGCACTCCCGAGAACATCCCATGCAGGCCGCCATCAAGCCCGAACAGCAGGCCGCCGTCGAGCCGCCCCCGGCCGACCGGCTCCTGGCGGTGGCCCGCGGCTTCGACGTCGACGCCGAGGTGCACGAGAGCGTGCTGGCCGAGCGGCCGGTGCTGGAGATCGACCGCTTCAACCTTTGGTATGCGTCGAAGCAGGCCCTGCACCGGATCACGATGCCGATCCCGCACGCCAAGGTGACGGCCCTCGTGGGGCCGAGCGGCTGCGGCAAATCCACGCTCCTGCGGAGCGTCAACCGGCTCAACGACCTCGTGCAGAGCGTGCGGATCACGGGCGACATGCGGCTCAACGGCGACTCCATCTACGACCCCCGGATGGACGTGATCGAGCTTCGCAAGCGGATGGGCATGGTGTTCCAGAAGCCCAACCCGTTCCCCATGAGCATCTACGAGAACGTGGTCTACGCCCTGCGGATCGACGGCGAGAACAACCGGGGCGTGCTCGACGAGGTGTGCGAGATCAGCCTCCGCGGAGCGGCCCTCTGGGACGAGGTCAAGGATCGGCTGCACGACAGCGCCCTGGGGCTCTCGGGCGGCCAGCAGCAGCGGCTCTGCATCGCCCGGGCGATTGCCGCCGAGCCCGAGGTGCTCCTGCTCGACGAGCCCTGCTCGGCCCTCGACCCGATCGCGACCGGCAAGGTGGAGGACCTGATCCAGGAACTCCGGGGCCGCTATTCGGTCCTGATGGTGACCCACAACATGCAGCAGGCCAGCCGCACGAGCGACTACACCGCCTTCATGTATCTCGGCCGCCTGATCGAGTACGGGGCCACCACCGACATCTTCACCAAGCCGATGCTGCGCGAGACGGAAGCCTACGTCACCGGGCGGTTCGGGTGAGCCGCTGGCGAAACATGACACGACACATCGAGCGACAGATCGACGCCCTCAAGGAACGGATCCTGCGGGTCGGCACCCTGGTCGAGGAGGCGATCTCGAAGTCGATCACGGCCCTGATCAACCGTGACGTCACCCTGGCCCAGCGGGTGATGGCCAACGACGAGGAGATCGACCGGATGGAGGTGGAGGTGGAGGAGGAGTGCCTCAAGATCCTCGCCCTCTACCAGCCGGTGGCCGCCGACCTGCGGTTCGTGGTGGCCGCCCTCAAGATCAACAACGACCTCGAGCGGATGGGCGACCTGGCCAAGAACATCGCCAAGCGGGTGGCGCAGATGGCCGACTGCCGGCAGGTCGAACTGCCGCCGGAGATTCGGCTGATGGCGATGCAGGCCCAGGAGATGGTCAAGCAGTGTCTCGACGCCGTGGTGCGGCGCGATCCGGCCCTGGCCCGTCAGGTCCGCGAGGAGGACGACGCCGTGGACGAGGGGCGGCAGCGGATCCAGCGCCGGGTGATGCAGGGCATCAAGGAGGACCCTGAGAACGCGGAGAGCCTCCTGCGGATCAACTCGGTCTCCAAGCACATCGAGCGGATCGCCGACATGGCGACCAACATCGCCGAGGACGTGGTCTACATGGTGGAGGGGGAGATCGTCCGCCACCGCGCCGAGACGACCTGACCGCCCAGGAGTCCGGTCACGCCGTGACCGTCAGGAGTCCGGTCACGCCGTGACCGCCAGGAGTCCGGTCACGCCGTGACCGCCAGGCGTCCGGTCACGCCGTGACCGGATTACGCGAGGCGCAGCGTCAACCGATTCCGGTTCCGGCGGAACCGGGCTCCTGGGGCGGAACCGGGTTCCTGGGGCAGTCCGCTGCGCACTTCGTCCCGCGCTCGCCCAGACTCCCCGTTTTGCCACTTTTTCCCCGCGGTGGTAGCCTTTTCCCGCCATTCGGCTGCAAGCCTGCGGGAGCCTTTTTTGATGCCGCTCATGCCGTCGCGTCACGTCGTCGCCTTCCTGGTCGCCGGCCTCGTCGCCACCGTCGCCCATGGCGAGGAGCCGGTGCTCGTGTCGATCACCGGGCCGCTCGTGGGCCGCGTGGGCGACCGGGTCTCGTTCGAGGTCGAACTCGTCAATCGCTCGGGGCAACCGCTCCAGAAACTGCGCGTGATCGACTACTTCGACGCGGGCTTCCACCACGAGGCCTCGACCAGCCCGATCGAGCAGCGGGGCACGATCGACCTCGCCCCCGGCACCGCCCGGCGGCTGACGCTCGACTTCCTGCTCGACGAGCCGGGCCGGCAGTGTCATCGCGTCGCCATCATCGACCAGTCGCAGCGGAACCTGGGGGGCGCGCAGCACTGCGTCGAAGTGGCGCCGAATCCGGCATTCGTGCCGCCGCCGGCGGCGCCCCCATCGACCGTCAACGTCCCGCCGCCGGCGGCTCCCGCATCGCCCCCTGTCGCCGCGCCGCCGCCGCTCGTGCCACCCGCCGCCGCCGCTGCGGTCGTCGCCCCGCCGGCCGCCGCCGCCACGGTGCCGCTGGCGCCGGCGGGTGCCCCCGCCATCGAACTCGATCTCACGGGACCGGCCGAGGTGGTTGGCGGCGAGGTCGTGCGCTACGTGGCGATCATCAAGAACAACGGCACGGCCGCCTCCACGCCGGCCCGGCTCGAGTTCTCCTGGGACACCCACTTGAGCCCGCTCGAGGCCTCGGACGGCTATGAACTGGCGGGCAACAAGGTCTCCTGGACCATTCCCGCGATCGAGCCCAAGGGGGCCCAGGAGCGGCAGATCAACCTGCGGGCCGAGTCGCCGCCCGGATCGTTCCGCGACTCTCCCCCCACCCGGTCCTGCGTTCGCGCCGTGCTCGTGGGGCTCTCCGGGGGCTCGATGCTGGCCGACGATTCCTGCGTCGGGATCACGTCCAACACGCCCCGGCCACGAGTGCGGACGCCGTCGGAGGCGGGCCTGCGGCTGACGCTCGCCGACCTCGACGATCCCGTAGGCTCCGGGGATGCGACCACCCTCGTCTGCACGGTCAGCAACGGCGGCACGCTGCCGAGCGGGCCGCTCGACGTGGTCGTGCTCCTGCCGGACGGGGCGCGGATGGTGGGCGACCCGATTCCGTCGCGGGTGCGGGTGGAGAACTCGCGGGTGAACTTCGGCTCGGTGACGTCGATTCCGCCGGGGGGACGGCAGGCCTTCGAGGTGAGTTATCGCCTGCCGGCCGCCGGCACCGGCAAGGCGTCGGCGATCGTGACGGGGAGCGAACTCGAGGGATCGCTCGAGCGCACCTGCCAGACGACGTTCCTGGAGCCGTGAGGATCCAGGAGTCCGGTCACTCCGTGACCGGATCACGCTTGATGCGGCGCCAGCTCTGACCCGGTTCCAGAGGAACCGGGCTCCCGGAGCGTTCTGCTTGCTCGGCGGGCAGCGGTTGCTTTTTTCGGCGGCACGAACGGCTGCGGGGTTGGTGCTCCCCACGTTGCGAATCGTCACGCAGCGGCCGCGAAATCGGGCCGCGAGGGCGAGCCGCCCGCTCTGGCACGGGATGTGCTTCCCAAGGTGCGAGGCGGCATCCGCGGATGGGCTGCGGGTCTCGCCCTTCGGCGATGCCAGTCCGCCAGATCGCAACCGCGTGCCTCTGCCTCGCCGCCCTGGTCGCCGGGGCTGGTTTCCCCAGGGCGGTTGCTGAGAGCCTTGCAGCGGAGCCGCTTCAGCCGCCGAGCTTCGTCGTGGTCGGCACCTCACCCGAGCGGTCGGCGGTGATCGCGGCCCACGCCGAGCGGGTGCGGGCGGCCATCCAGACCAGGCTGCTGGGACGACCGGCTTCGGAGCACTGGCGGCCCCGCTGCGAACTGCACGTGCACGCCACCGCCGACTCCTTCACCAGCGCGGTCGGCATGCCCCCGCTGGCGGCCCGCGGCGCGACCTCGCTCGAGTTCACGGGCGACCGCGTGAGCCTGCGGCGG
>JBJTAA010000384.1:0-4836 GCA_046090525.1 Planctomycetota bacterium | reverse complement strand
CGTGGCGGCGGCGGCTCGTGGCGGTGCTCCGGCACCACCGCGACCTCGTGCGCGAGGCCGTGGCCGCGATCCCGGGCCTCTCCTGCACGACGCCCGAGGCGACCTATCTCGTCTGGATCGACTGCCGACAGACAGGCAGCGCCGACCCGCAGGCCGCCTGCGAGGCGGCCGGCATCGGCCCCTCCGACGGCAAGGATTTCGGGTTCACGGGCTTCATCCGCCTGAACACTGCCTGCCCGACCGACCGCCTCGCGGAAATCCTCCGGCGCCTCGCCCGGGCATTTCTTGCTTGACATAGCCGCGAAGGGTGGCGTAGCGCACCGGGAATAAAAGCCCCCTTGCGCAAGCAAGGGGGATGCCGCCCGACATCGAAGACATCCCCAGCGGCCCGGTACCAACCGGCATGGCTCGCGTCATCCCCCGGCTCGCGCCGCGGGGCTTGTATGCGGCGGGACACGCTGCCAGCCGGCGAGCGAGGGGTCGCCCGTGCCAATCGAGCGGCGTTGCTGGCCAAGCGCAGCAAGGATTGCGGAGCGAAGGCCAGCATCGAGCGAGCGGAAGGCAGGCGGGCACCGATCCGCCGCAGGCGGATTGGTCGCGGAGCGAGCGTCCGGCGAGATGGCACGGGCGACCCCGAGCGGACCATATTCTGAAAACGCGGCCCTCAGCCTCTGACCCACGCCCGGTCGATGTACCGCCACGGATTCCCCGGTGGAGCGGCGTCGCGCACGATCTCCGGCAGCCGGCTCTCCGTCCAGCCATCGAAGCAGATCCGCCGCGAGAATCGCAGGATCGACCAGGGGTAGCCCACGGCCGAGAAGAACGGCGGTGCGGCCGATGGCCAGGGGCCGCCGTGCTGCATCGGCGGCGTGACGGTCAGGCCCGTCGGCATCCGGTTCTCGATCACGCGGCCGGCCCGGGCCACGAGCAGGGGCGCGATCGCGCCGAAGGCCGCGTCGTCACGGCCGTCTTTCGCCGCGTAGAGGCTCGCGCCGAGCGAGCCGTGGGCACACCGCACGGCCCGGGCGAGTTCGGCGAGCGACGCACATCGCACGAGGAGCGTCGCGTTCCCGAACGCCTCGACGACGAAGTCGTCGGGGCGGGCGACGAGATCGGCCGCGGCGACGGCGAGCACCGTCGGCACATGGCTCGCCGGCCCGGTGGCGGCCGCCTGGCCCGCAAGCAGGGTGGCGCCGGCCCGCCTGAGTCCCTCGATGCCGGTCGCGAGCCGTCGACAGCCCGCCTGGCTCAACAGCACCTGCGGCCTGAGCGCGGCGAACTTCTCCGTCACCGCCGCCGTGAAGTCGTTTCCGGCCGCGTCCGCCACGAAGAACACGAGCCCCGGCTTCGTGCAGAACTGCCCGGCCGAGCCGGTCACGCTCGCCGTGAGTTCGCCGGCGATCTCGGCCCCCCGCTCGGCGAGCGCCCCCGGCAGCAGGACGACGGGATTGATGCTTCCCATCTCGACCCAGATCACCTTTCCGGCCGCACTCGCCGCCGCGAAGAGTTTTTTCCCCGCCGCCTCGCTGCCGGTGAAGCCCGTCGCGCCCACCCGCGGGTCGGCCACGAGTCGCTCGCCGTCGGCGTTCTCGAGCCCGTGGATGAGCTGCACCGTGGCCGGCGGCAGGCCCGTCTCGCCGGCCGCTGCGCGGGCCTCCTCGGCGGCGAGCCTGGAGACAGTGGGGTGGCCCGGGTGTGCATTGGCGATCACGGGGTTGCCGGCGGCGATCGCCGCGGCCATGTCGCCGCCGGTCACGCAGCCGTAGGCCAGCGGAAAGTTGGCCGGCGGAAAGACGACGACCGGGCCGATCCCGAAGCAGGCGGCCCGGATGTTCCTGGCGGTGTCGATCATCGCCATCCGCCAGGATTGCTCGCGGGCGCTCCCCGCCGCCTGCCGGAGCTGGTCGAGCGTCCGCGGCAGCTCCACGTCGGCCAGGCGGGGCGTCACGGCGAGGCCCGTCTCGGCGTGGGCCGCCGCGACGAGCTCCGTGCCGCGGGCCGCGAGCCGCTCGGCGAAGCGGTCGAGAAACGCGGCCAACCGCTCGACCGGCAGCCGTGCAAGCTCGGCCGCCGCCGCCACGGCCGCATCGAGCGCCTCGTCACAGTCGGCCCAGCCGCTCACCGGCCAGAGCGCCTCCCGCGGCGTGCCGGCGGTGGGGTCGAAGGCCTGGAAGCTGCCGACCGCGGCGGCGGGCCGCCAGCGGCCGGCGACGAGGACGGGCTCAGAGGCAGCCATCTCCCGCGTCACTCGGCCTCGGCCTTGCCGAGCCGGACGGGATCGCGGAAGGCGACGGCGAAGCCCACCATCACGACGGCCGCCGCGATCGCGAAGGTGAGCCAGAACGGCTTCCAGGGATAGGCGTCGGTGGTCGCCAGGCGGCCGGCCACCAGCGGAAACGCGAGGTTGCCCACGTACATCCCGGCCCCGTAGGTCAAGAGCGCGATCAGCCCCTGGGCGCTCGCCCGCAGGCTCTTGGGGGCCACGTGGTCGGTGTAGAGCTGGCCGGTGACGAAGAAGAAGTCGTAGCAGATGCCGTGCAGCACCACCGCCAGCACGAGCATCCAGGCCGACTGGCCGCCGGTGGCGAAGAGCACGTAGCGGGCCACCCAGGCGAGCATGCCCCCGATGAGCATCGTCTTGACGCCGTAGCGGGCCAGGAACAGGGGCATCAGCAGCATGAAGCCGATCTCGCTCATCTGCCCGAAGGTCATCACCGTCTCGCTGCCCAGGCCGAGCAGCTGCTGGATGTTCATGGCGCTGATGTATTCGTTGGCCTTCGAGTAGTAGACGGCCAGCGGGATGCAGATCAGGAAGCTCGCGATCGCGAAGGTGGCGAAGGCGGGGCTCTTCATCAGGGCCACGGCGTCGAGCCCGAGCAGCTTGGCCACGCTCACCGGCTCCCCCTTGCCCTTGGGCGGGCTGTTGGGCAGCGTGAAGCAGTAGAGGCCGAGCACGGCCGAGGTGGCCGCAGCCACGAGGAAGGGGAGGTTCGTCTTGCCGGCGTCGTTGCCGGACGCATCGCCGAGCAGGAGCGCCGCGATCCCCTCCGGCAGCCCGCCCGCCAGGAGCCGCGGCAACAGCGAGCCCACCGTGATGCCGGCGGCGATCCAGCCGATCGTGCCCCAGACCCGCACCAGCGGAAACTGCTTTCGCGGCTCGGCGAGCTGGTCGAAGCTCACCGAGTTCACGAGCGCCAGGGTCGGCATGTAGCAGAGGCCACTCGCCAGGAGCAGCCAGTAGAAGCTCGCCGGATCGGTGGCCCGGGCCACGCCGTAGAGCAGGCCCGCGCCCACGAGGTGCAGCACGCCGAGCACGATCTGCCCCGGCAGGAAGCGGTCGGCGACGAGACCCACGAACAAGGGGGCGATGATCGCCGCGATCGAGCTCGTGCCGTAGGCCTGGCCGATGATCGTGTCGACGGCCGGCTTCGTGCGCCCCTCCGAGAAGACGGTCGCCAGGTACTTCCCCATCGGCACCGCCCAGGCTCCCCAGACGAAGAACTCGAGGAACATCATCACCCCGAGCCTGGTCAGCGGGGCGGTCGGGGCGGCGGCCTTCATGCGATCTCTCGGGCGAGCGGAAGGGGGCCGGCCATGTCGCCCGCCCCGGAACGCGGCCCATGATACGACCTGGCGGATGATCCCGACAGGTCGCACGGCGACGCGCGGCCCCGGGCCGGGCGTGCCTTGCCGCCCGGAGGAATTGCCGGAGAATGCCGGGTCCTGCGCACCGGTTCCCGAGAAAGGCTTCACCCCATGCGGCACGCCCCGATCGACCCGCAGCTCTTCGCCGCCAACCGCCGCCGGCTCGTGGCCCTCCTGCCCCCCGGCTCGCTCGCGATCGTCCATGCGGCCGACATCCTGCCCACCACCGGCGACGGCACGCTCAGGCTCCATCCGGCGAGCGATCTCTTCTGGCTCTCGGGGATCGAGCAGGAGGAGAGCGTGCTCGTCCTCTGCCCGCAGGCGACCGATCCGGCCGCCCGCGAGCTGCTCTTCGTCCGGCAGCCGAACGAGCACCTGGCGACCTGGGAAGGGGAGAAGCTGACGAAGGAGAAGGCCCAGGCGATCTCCGGCATCGCCACGATCCGCTGGCTCTCCGACTTCCCGGGCACGCTCCATGCGCTCATGTGCGAGAGCGAGAGCGTGTGGCTCGACTCCAACGAGCACGAGCGGGCCGGCGGCGAGGTCGAGGACCGGGCCCTGCGGATGGCGCGGCGGCTGATCGCGAAGTATCCGCTCCATCGCTTCGAGCGGCTCGCGCCCCTGTTGCGCCGGGTGCGGGCCGTGAAGAGCCCGGCCGAGGTGGCGCTGCTGAAGCGGGCGGTGGACATCACCGACGCCGGCCTGCGAAAGCTGCTCGCCGCCCTCCAGCCGGGCGTGATGGAATATGAGCTCGAGGGGGAACTGGCCCGCGAGTTCACCCGCCGGCGGGCCCGGATGGCCTACGAGCCGATCATCGGCTCCGGGAAGAACGCCTGCGTGCTTCACTATCTCGACAACGATGCCGAGTGCCGCGCAGGCGACCTCGTGCTCGTGGACGTGGGCGCCTCCTACGCCAACTACTGCGCCGATCTCACCCGTACCTATCCCGTCAGTGGCCGGTTCACCGAGCGGCAGCGGGCGGTGTACGAGGCGGTGCTGCGGGTGCTCCAGTCGTCGATCGCCCGCTGCGTCGTCGGCACGTCGCTCCGTGATTGGAAGCGGGGCGCGCAGGTGGAGATGGCTGCGGAACTCGTGGGCCTGGGTCTGATCACGGCCGAGGACGCCGCCAAGGACACCGCCGAGGAGCCGGCCTGCAAGAAGTATTTCATGCACGGCCTCGGTCACTCGCTG
>JBJTAA010000383.1:0-2112 GCA_046090525.1 Planctomycetota bacterium | reverse complement strand
CGTTCGAGCCCGGGATGCCACGCCAAGCCGCTCGTCTCGTAGCCGGCCGGCAGCACGCCTACCTGACTGCCGGGAAGTGATCCGGCGGGAAACGGCTCCGGTCCGGTGGCTGCCAGATCGGCGAACACCCGGCGGGCTTCGAGCCGCTCGAGGAAGGCTCCATCAGCCCGGCGGCGACCACGACCCAGGCTTCGACCATGCATCGTGCACCCGTGCAGGCAGCGGCGTTGCCGCCGCCGACCGTTTTGCCCTGACGGCCTCCATCATCGGCCCGCTGTCTGCCTCGATCAAGGCGCTCGAATCGGCCGCCGTTGCACGCTCGTCAGCCCGGCGACACATGGGCGGGCAAGGGGCCTCCCACCGCTCCCCGTCTCCCGCTACAGGAGCTCGCTGGCCAGGTCCGCCAGGGCCGAGCGTTCACCCTTCTCCAGGGTCACGTGGGCGTAGATCGGCTGGCCCGTCATCCGGTGGATCAGATACGAAAGGCCGTTGGAGAGGGCGTCGAGGTAGGGCTGGTCGATCTGGGCCACGTCGCCGGTGAACACGATCTTCGTGCCCTCGCCGGCCCGGGTGATGATCGTCTTCACCTCGTGGGGCGTGAGGTTCTGGGCCTCGTCCACGATGAAGAACATCCGCTGCAGGCTGCGGCCGCGGATGTAGGCCAGGGGCGTGATCATGAGCTTCTCCGACTCCCGCATCTCGACGATCCGCTTCGCGGCCTGCGTGTCTTCGCCGCACTGGTGGCGGATCACGGTCAGGTTGTCGTAGAGCGGCTGCATGTAGGGATCGAGCTTGTCGGCGATGTCGCCCGGGAGGAAGCCGAGGTCGCGGTTGGAAAGCGGCACCACCGGGCGGGCGAGGAGGATCTGGCGATACTTCTGCCGGCACTCGAGGGCGGCGGCCAGCGCCAGGAGCGTCTTGCCGGTGCCGGCCGTGCCCGAGAGCGTGACGAGCTTGATGTCGTCATCCATCAGCGCCCTGAGGGCGAACGACTGCTCGGCGTTGCGGGGCGTGATCCCGTAGCAGGTCTGCTTCTCGACGCGGTGAAACGAGGCGTCGGCCCGCCGGAACGTGGCGAGCGCCGACTTGCTGCCGTTGCGGAGCACGAAGTTCTCGTTGGGCAGCGGCGGCTGCTCGAGCGGCAGCCGCGCGGCCGGCAGCACGCCGCCGCTCGCGTAGAGCTCGTCGATCACCTCCGACGCGATCCCCTCGACGGTGCGGCGGCCGGTGTAGAGCTTGTCGAAGCCCTGCACCTTGTCGGAGGTGTAGTCCTGGGCGCGAAGGCCCAGCGACTTGGCCTTCATCCGCAGGTTCGTGTCCTTGGAGACGAGGATCACGGGCCGCGGGGCCTGCTCCTGCTGGAGGGCGAGCGTGGTCTTGAGGATCCGGTGGTCGGGCGTGTCCTGGAGGAACGACTCGTGAAGCCGGTCCTGATGGGCGCCGCCGAGCACCACGCGAATCGAGCCCAAGCCGGGCCCGAGCGGACTGCCGGCCGCGGAGAGCACGTCGCCCGTCAGGGCATCGATCCGGCGGAGGAACTCGCGGGCCTGGAAGTGGATGTCTTCGTTGCCCCGCTTGAACTGGTCGAGTTCCTCGAGCACCGTGATCGGGATCGCGACGTCGTTCTCCTCGAAGTTGCGGATGCACCCGCTGTCGTGGAGGATCACGTTCGTGTCGAGCACGAACAGCTTGGGGCGGGCGTCCGTCATGCGGGCCTCCTTGCAGCTGCGTTCCCTGCGGCATCCTTGCCACGCGGTCATGGTAGCGAATCGACGCTGCCGCGCGGATGCCGGTTTTCCCGGCTGAATCGCGGCGGCATCAGGAGTCCGGTCACGCTCAGGAGTCCGGTCACGCCGTGACTGGATCACGCATGGCGCCGCATCTGGCAGCGCGGATTCGGGGCCGGCGGTGATCCTCTCCGCGCCTCCGGCGATCGCTCCGACTGGCCCGGGGGTGATGGTGTGCCTCCCGGTGGCCGCGTATCGCCTGCGGCTTGTGCGAGTCTCACCGACCGACCCCGCCGCAAGCATCCCAGCCTGCTGGTCCAGGAGTCCGGTCACGCCGTGACCGGATCACGCAGGGCGCCGCATCTGGCAGCGCGGATTCGGGGCC
>JBJTAA010000382.1:0-5019 GCA_046090525.1 Planctomycetota bacterium | reverse complement strand
AGTAAACTTGGAAGTAGAAGTCAAAGTAGAAGTATACGTAGAAGTAGAAGTATAATTGTTTGTATACTTATACTTATAGATCTACGTATACTTATTATTCTTCTACTACTACTTCTACTTACATTGCTACTTACGCTTTTTTTTGCGTCTGCCTCTGATTTTGCTTTCACTTCAAGTTACTAGCCGCCGGGCCTGGTCCGGCGTGAGCAGGCCGAGGCAGGCGCAGATGTTGAGCCCGTGCTCCGCCTTGATCTTCGGCGCGATGTCGCAGACAAAGTCGATCTCCCGCTCGGTCGGGCCCCGGGCGGAGATCACGATGCAGAACGTCTTCGACTGCTGCTCGGCTGCCAGCCGGGCCGCCTCCATGAGCTTGGGGGCCGAGAGCAGGTTGTAGCGCGGGATCTCGGCCTCCGACACCTTCGACTGCGAGCAGTAGCCGCAGTCCTCGGGGCAGAGGCCGCTCTTGGCGTTCATCAGGAAGAACAGCTGCACCGTGTTGCCGAAGGCCCGGTGGCGGACCCGGTAGGCGGCCGCGAGCAGGTCGAGGATCTCCTCGTCGGGAGACGAGAGGATCGCCCGGGCTTCGGCCCGGTCGAGCTCGCCGCCGGCCAGGACGCGGTCGGCCAGGGCATGCCAGCGGCTCGGGGCGGAAGGGGCGGCGGCAATCATGGTGTGGGTCTCGCGGGCAGGGCTCGGGGACGTCGCTTCGTGACGCACAATGTAGGCGATTCCGCGGGATCGCGACACTGGCCGCTCCCCGGGAGCCCGGTCACGCCGTGACCGGCCCAGGAGTCCGGTCACGCCGTGACCGGATCGCGCTTGACTTCACGTCTGGCAGCGCGGATTCGGGGCCGGCGGTGATCCTCTCCGCGCCTCCGGCGATCGCTACGACTTGCCCAGGGATGATGGCGCGGCTCCCGGTGGCCGCGTATCGCCTGCGGCTCGTGCGAGTCTCACCGACCGACCCCGCCGCAAGCATCTCGGCGGGTTGGTCACGCCTCAGGAGTCCGGTCACGCCGTGACCGGATCGCGATTGGCGATCGCTTTCGTGCGTCCGGGCTTGCCCATGCCGCATCGCCGGACGCTCGCTGCGGGCATCCCTGCCCTTCGCTCGCTCGGTGCTGGCCTCGCTTCGCCATCCTGGCTTCGCTCCGCCAGCAACGCCGGCTCCGCGGCACGGGCAAGCCCTCCCAGGAGTCCGGTCACGCCGTGACCGGATCACGCATGACATCGCGTCACCACTGACCCGGTTCCGGCGGCACCGGGCTCCCGAGGGCGGAACCGGTGTCCCGGGGCCGGGAGCCTACGTCAACTCGAGTGGGAACGGGCTCAGGAGTTCGACGCCGGTGGCCGTGACGAGGTAGTCGTTTTCGAGCCGCAGGCCGGCGCGGAGTTCGGGGGCGTAGAGGGCCGGCTCCACGGCGATCACCTCGCCCTCCTCGAGCACGTCGTCCCAGGAGGGATTGAGGTGCGGGGCCTCGTGCGGGAAGAGGCCGATGCCGTGGCCCAGATGACTCGACCACGAGCCGACGGTGGAGCCGGCCAGCCACTCCCGCACCTGTTCGTAGATGTCGCGGCAGCGTGTGCCCGGCTTCGCCAGCCGTTCCACGAGCGTGAGCGCACCGCAAACCCGCTCCCAGGCCGCGAGCTGGGCGTCGGTGGGCCGGCCATCGACGGCGATCGCCCGCGACGTGTCGGCGAAGTAGCCGCGATAGGCCGGGCCGAGATCGAGGATGAAGAGCTCGCCCGCCTCGCAGCGGCGGTCGCGGGGCGGACCGCCGCGGATCCCGCAGGCGTAGTCGTTGCCGGTGCCGGTGAGCATCTCGCCGCAGGTCGTGACGGCCGCGGCCTGGAGAGCCGAGAAGACCTCGAGCTCGTTGACGCCCGGAGCGATCAGCGAGCGTGCGGTCTCGAACATCGCCCCGCAGGCGGCCACCGCCCGCCGCACGAGGGCGAGCTCGTCGGGATCCTTCCGCCGCCGCATCAGAAGCAGCTCGGGCTCGACGTCGACCAAGGCCGCGTCGCCGAGATGCCCGACGACGTGCGGCGGGCAGGCGGAAAACTCCACGCCCACGCGGCGGGCCCGTCGGCCGGCCAGCCAGTCTCCGAGGACGGCGGCGGCTGCCTCCCGCTGGTCGTTTCGCAAGGTCGAGCGCCACTTGGCCTCGTAAGTGCGAACGTCGTCGGCGGCCGCGTCGGTGACGGGCTTGTCGGGGCAGACGAGCAGGCAGCGGCCATCGGCCGAGATCGCCGCCAGCGGCGCGAACCGCTGGTCCCAGCGGTGGCCCGTGAGATATTCGACGTGCTCCGCCGACACGAGCACGATCAGGTCGAGCTCACGGTCCGCCAACCGCGCGAGCAGGCGGGCCTGTCGCGCGCGGCAGCGGGCAGGATCGAGCAGGGGGGCCGCGCCATTCATGATGGCGGAGGTTCTACCACAGGCCGTGGCCGCCGGGCCGTGCCCTGGTCAGTCGTCGGCGCCGGCGTAGAACACGGCCCGCGAACTCACCGTCCGCTCCCGGCGGCGGCGAGGCCGCGGCGGCGCGATCATCCGCGAGTCGAGCACGTCGGCCACCAGGGCGGGATCGAGGCTCCGCTGGGCCGCGTCGTTGCCGGGCTCGAACTGCCCCTCGAGGTCGAGCACCTCCGGGATCGGCCAGACGGCCGCCGCCCGGACGATGCATTCGGTGTCACCCACTTTGAGGGAGTACCGCTGGGCGACGAAGGGTTCGCGGGTGCTGGCGATCGCGTTCATGGCTGGACCTCCTCGGGCTGGTAGCGGCGACGATCCGTCGTCACCGGAAGCACTGCATACGGCGTGCCAAGCCGCGAGGTTCGGTGCCGCTCGTTCGGCCACCCGCCCGGGCTGCCCAATCCATCCAATCCGACGCGCACCCGTGCGGACCGGGCAATCTGCGCCGACCGCGCCGGCGAAAGGCCTTCCAGGCGTTTGAAAAAACTTCACTGCAACCGACGGGCAGAGTCGGCCGGCAGTCCGGTCACGCCGTGACCAGATCGCGCCTGACGCGGTGTCGCGTGTGACCCGGTTCCGGAGGAACTGGTCTCCTGGCGACCGCGGTCGCGAAGCTGGTCCCGGATCCGGGCCGCGAGCTCGTAGTTCTCCACCTGCACGGCCTCGGCGAGTTGCTCCTCGAGCGTGCGGCCCAGGTCGTATCGCTGGCGGACGCTCTCCCGCATTTCCTCGAGCCGCCGCACGAGTTCGTCCTCGGCATACTGCTCCGCCGCGTCGTAGCGGGCAAACAGATCCCGGAAGCGGGCGAGCCCCGTGTTGATCTCGCTGATCGCCGTTTCGGGGCCCCCCTCCTCGAGGGCCGCCAGGGCCCCGGCCTGCACCCGGTGAAAGAGCACGAACGGCCGGTACTGCTCGTGGGACAGGGTCCACTCGTCGTCCGGGGAGTGGCGGTGGACGAAGTCCATGAAGGCGAGGCTGTGATCGGCGTCCTGGGCCGCCCGCCGATACTCCCGCAGCGACAGCCAGCAGAGCCGCCGCTGGTAGAACTGGACGAACTCGCGGTCGGCCTCGGCGCACTGCTCCTGCGAGAGCCGGAAGGCGTCGCCCTGCCGGATGGCCTCGCTGACCAGGTAGTCGTAATAGGTCTCGGCCCCTCCGGGACGCTGGCCGTCGGGGCGAAGCTCGGTCTCCATCTGCACCACCCCCATGTCGATCCGCATCTGGAGCACCTCGCGGCCGTTGCGGGCCTTCACCAGCCGGGCGTTCACCTCGCCGGGGCGGAAGTCCCAGTTCTTCAGCAGCGTGTCGATGTCGCGAGGACTGGGCATCGGGGATCCTTCGCCAGGGACGACTGCAGGCGTCGTCGCCCGCTCGGTCGATTATACCAGCGACGGGCCGACCTGAAGGCTCAGTCGTTGGGCAGCCGCCGCAGCCGCTTGGTTGCCGAGCGACGCTTCTTCGCGTCCAGCCGTGCTGCCCGGGCCCGGCGGGGCACCTTCGTCGCGCGGCGCATCTTCGGAGCCTGCGCGGCCCGTTCGAGGATGGCCGACAGTTTGGCGAGACAGTCGGCCACGTTCCGCGGCTGTTCGCGGTGCCGCTGGCTCGCGATCATGAGCCAGCCTTCGGCGGTCAGCCGGCCCGCTTCCCGCGCGAGCAGCCGCCGCCGCACATCCTCGGGCAGGGCGGGGCAATGGGCGGCGTCGAAGCGGAGCACCGCCTTGCTGCTCGTGCGGTTGACGTGCTGGCCTCCGGGGCCCGCCGAGCGGGCGAACTGCCACTCGAGGGCCTCTGGAGGGATCACGATCCGCGCCGCGACGGTATCGATCACGAGGGGCCGGCGGCGGGTCATGGAAGACGCTCCTGGGGCACAGTATGCCCGCCGGGCCGGAGTCGCGGCAGGCCCGGTTCGATCCCAGGAGTCCGGTCACTCCGTGACCGGACTCAGCGCGTGGTGTGTCGTTTCTGACCCGGTTCCGGAGGAACCGGGCTCCAGGGGTCCGGTCACTCCGTGACCGGATCACGTTTGACGCTGGGGCGACGCTGACCCGGTTCCGGAGGAACCGGGCTCCTGGGACGGTATGCTTTCCGAGCGAACCATCATGATCAGGCTGCAGGACCACATCTCCGTGCGGGGCGTCGCAGTCGGCCTCGCGCTCACGATCCCGCTCGCCGCGGCCCCGCCCGCCGCCGAACCGGAGAACCTCGCGACCCGCGAGGGCGAGGATTGGGGCACGTTTCTCGGGCCGACCGGCAACGGCCGCAGTGCACTGCAGGCGATGACGGTTCCCTGGCCGGCAGCCGGTCCGCGGGTGGTCTGGGACGCGCCCGTCGGCGAGGGCTACTGCGCGCCCGCCGTGGCACTCGGGCGGGCGGTCGTGTTCGACCGTGTCGGCGGCGACATCCGCGTCCGCTGCCTCCATGCCGAGACCGGTCGGAAACTCTGGGAGCAGCGGTATCCCACCGCCTACGTCGACACCTTCGGCTACGACGGCGGGCCCCGGGCGGCCCCGGTGATCGCCCACGGCCGCGTGCTCACCTACGGGCCC
>JBJTAA010000381.1:0-6276 GCA_046090525.1 Planctomycetota bacterium | reverse complement strand
CCGCTCGTGGCCCTGTGATGGCGAGAAGAGGTGGCGGCTGAGCAGGGGTAGATGATGGGACAGCAACTGTGCGTTCGATTGTGACGCTCATTGCGTGCGATCATATCGAATGATTTGCATAGCTCGCTATTCTGCCTCGTTCCCGGCGTCGCGAGCAACGCGTAGCCGGACTCCGTGGCAGCGGGACTTCAGCCCGCTGAATCCGGCCAGCCTCGGTGATGGCGCCCGGGCGTCGAGCTGACCGGGGCCCGCACTCCGCGGGCTACAAACCCGCGGCCACGGTTCTTCCGGGGGCGGCGCCAACTTTGACGCCCCCTGTGGTCCCACGAAGGGCCCGAGCCGCGTCACCTGAGGCGATGTCCTGGGGCACCCGGTCACGGCGTGACCGGGCTCCTGAGCGTGACCCAGCTCTCCCGGCGGCTCAGGCGTCGCCGCGGCGGATCAGCTCGAGGCACTTCTCGCGAACCTTGCCGGGGTTCACGTTGGGGTTCTTCTTCTTGGCCTGACCGATGAGCCCGGCCGCCGCCTGCTCCTTGCCCCCCCGAACGTCGGCCACGATCTTGGGGTTGGCGGCCAACAGCTCGCGGCAGAGGGCGATCACGTCGTCGTCGCTGACAGCGGCGATGCCCATGCCCGCCACGACCTCGTCACAGGATCGGCCGTCGGCCACCATCGCCGCGAGGATCTCGCGGCCGCGGCTGGTGTCGAAATCACCCTTCGCGATCCGGCCGATGATGTCGGCCACCGCCTCGGCCTGCAGCGGGAACTCGCCGATCGCCCAGCCCCGCTCGTTGAGCGTGCGGAGCACGTCCTGTTGCATCCAGTTGCTGGCCACCTTGCCATCACCGGCCAGCGTCGCCAGCCGCTCGTACCAGTCGACGAGTTCGCGGCCCTGGTTCACGAGCACGTCGGCGTCGTAGGCGGAAATCTTCCACCGCTCGGCCAGCGCCTTCCGCAGGCGGCTCGGCGGCTCGCCCATCGCCGCGCGGACGGCCGCCACCTCGGCCTCCGTGACGGTCACGGGCACGAGGTCGGGCTCTGGGAAGTAGCGGTAGTCGCTCGACTCCTCCTTGTGCCGCTGGCCGCGGGTGACCCCGGCGGGATCGTCCCAGCCGCGGGTCTGCTTCGGTGCGGAGCCGAGCTCGGCGCCGGTCGCCTGCCATTCCGTGTACTGCCGCGCGGCCTCGTAGGCCAGCGCCCGCTCGACCGAGCGGAACGAGTTCATGTTCTTGATCTCGACGATCGGCGTCTTGGCGACGCCGCCGTCGGGCCGGGGGATGTGGAGGTTGACGTTGGCGTCGACCCGCAGGCTCCCCTCCTGCATGTTGCAGTCGCTTACGCCGAGGTACACGAGCAGGAGCTTGAGCTCGTTGAGCCAGGCGCGGGCCTCCTGCGGGCTGCGGAGGTCGGGCTCGGTCACGATCTCACACAAGGGCGTGCCGGCCCGATTGAGATCGATCCGGCTGTCGGCCACGCCGGCGGCCTCGTCGTGCATGCTCTTGCCCGCATCCTCCTCGAGGTGCACGCGGGTGATGCGGACCCGCCGCTCAAACGCGCCCTTCGGGTCGGTCACCTCGAGGGCGCCCTGCGTCGAGAAGGGGAGGTCGTACTGGCTGATCTGATAGCCCTTGGGCAGGTCGGGATAGAAGTAGTTCTTGCGGTCCCACTTCGTGAACGGGGCGATCCGGCAGTCGAGGGCGAGCGCTGCTCGGAGGGCGAGTTCGAAGGCCTGCCGGTTCATCACCGGGAGCGACCCGGGCAGCCCCAGGCAGGTGGGGCAGACCTGGGTGTTGGGCGGCGCGCCGAAGGTCGTCGGGCAGCCGCAGAAGAGTTTCGTCCGGGTCTGGAGCTGGACGTGCACCTCCAGGCCGATGACGGTCGTGTAGGGGTCGGCGACGGGCTTGGCGGACATGGCGCTGGAGTGCTTCAGGAGGCGAGCGCGGGGCGGCGCAGGTGCCAGTCGGTGAGCTGCTGATACTGGTGGGCGGCCCGCAGCAGGAGCGGCTCGGAGAGCGCGGGGCCCTGGAGTTGGAAGCCGATCGGCAGGCCCCCCGGCGTGAAGCCGCAGGGAAACGAGATGCCGCCGATGCCGGCGAGGTTCGTGCCGACGGTGTACATGTCGACGAGATACATGGCCAGCGGGTCGCCCGTCTTCTCGCCGAGCTTGAAGGCCGGCGTGGGCGAGACCGGGCCGGCGATCACGTCCACCGTCTCGAAGGCCTTCAGGTAGTCCTGCTGGATCAGCCGTCGGACCCGGAGCGCCTTGGCGTAGAACGCCTCGTAGTAGCCGGCCGAGAGGGCGTAGGTGCCGAGCATGATCCGCCGCTTGACCTCGGGGCCGAATCCCTCGGCCCGGCTGCGGCAATACATCTCCACGAGCGGCGACTCGAACGCGGCCCCGCCCTTCCCCGGCTCGGCCCGGTGTCCCCCTCCGGGCTCGGCCCGGTGTCCGTAGTGTGCGCCGTCGTACCGGGCCAGGTTGCTCGCCGCCTCGCAGGGGGCGATCAGGTAGTAGGTGGGAATGCCGTACTTCGCGTGCGGCAGCTCGACCTCGTGGATCGTGGCGCCGGCCGCGGCGAGCGTGGCGAAGGCCTGCTCGACGCCGGCGGCCACGTCGGGGTCCAGGCCGGGCCCGTAATGCGCGGCCACCCGGCCCACTCGCAGGCCGGTGAGCGGCTTGTCGAGCAGCTGCGTATAGGAGGGCACGGCATCGGCGAGCGAGGTGGCGTCGCCCGCGTCGTGGCCGGCGATCGTCTCCATGAGCAGGGCGCAGTCCGCGGCGGATCGCGCCATCGGACCGATCTGGTCGAGGCTCGAGGCGAACGCCACGAGGCCGCGGCGGCTGATCCGGCCGTAGGTCGGCTTGAAGCCCGTGATGCCGCACAGGCCCGCGGGCTGGCGGATCGAACCACCGGTGTCCGAACCGATCGCCACGGGGGCCATGTCGGCGGCGACGCAGGCGGCCGAGCCGCCGCTCGAGCCCCCTGGAGCCCGCGTCAGGTCCCACGGGTTGTGGACGTTGCCGAAGGCGGAGTTCTCGTTGGAGCCCCCCATGGCGAACTCGTCCATGTTGGTCTTGCCGAGGATCACCGCGTCGGCCGCCCGCAGGCGGGCCACCACCTCGGCGTCGTAGGGGGGCCGAAACCCGGCGAGCATCCGTGAGGCACAGGTGGTCGGCAGGTCGGTCGTGCAGAGGGCGTCCTTCACGGCCACCGGCAGGCCGGCGAGGGGCCCCAGCGGCCGCCCGGCGGCCCGGCGGGCGTCGATCGCGGCGGCCTGGGCGAGCGCCCGCTCGCGGTCCACGGCGAGGAAGGCGTTCACCCGGCCGTCCACGGCGGCGATGCGGTCGAGGAACGCTTCCGTGCACTGCGTGGCGGAGAGGTCGCCTGCGCGGACGGCGGCGACGAGGTCGATGGCGGAGCGTTCGGTGACGTGCATGGGGCGGCGGTCGGGACGGAGGGTGGTCAGGCGGCTCCAGACTCCCCGAGCACCGCCGGCACGAGGAAGCATGAGCCGTCGTGCCGCGGGGCGTTGGCGAGCGCTTCCGCCGTCGAGAGCGACGGCCGCGGCTCGTCCTCGCGAAACACGTTCCGGGTGTCGAGCGGATGGGCGAGCGGCTCGACCGCGGTCGTATCCAGGGCCGACAACTGCGAGACGAAGTCGACGATCTTCGTCAGTTCCCCCGTCATCCGGTCGAGCTCGGCGTCGGTGAGCGCGAGCCGTGCCAGCAGGCCGACCTTGACGACGTCCTGGCGGGAGAGGCTCATGGGGCCGGAACTGGAGTGCGAAAACGACGGGGGGACGGTCTCTCGGGCCGGCCGCCTACGGGCGGGCCCGCGGGCCGGCGGGCACCGCTTCCTCCGCCGCGGGCTTGGCCTTCTCGACCTTGGGCAGATGGAAGGGCTTCCGCTTGACGAGCTTCGTCACGTTGCCCCCCTTGATGCACTGGGTGCAGACGAGCAGCGTCGTGTTCGTGCCGTTGCCGACCGTGACCCGGAGCCGTTGGAGGTTGGGCTTGAACTTCCGCCGGCTGATGCCGGTCACCTTGGTACCGACGCCACCGAGGTACTTCGCCTTGCCGCGGGTCGTGACCTGGTTGCCGACCGAGAAACCCTTGCCGCAGACCTGACAGGAGCGTGCCACCGGAAAGCCTCTTGGGGACCGAAAAAACGAGCCTTTGAGCATACCGCGGCCGCGAATTCCCGCAACCCCGGCAAAAGCCGGTCCACGCGGGCCGCAGCCCGGCTACGATGCCGCCATGCCGGTCTTCGACTACACGTTCACCGTCGATGCCCCAGCGGCGGCGGTCAGGGACTTTCACCGCGACACCTCGGCGCTCAAGACGCTCACGCCGCCCCCCACGATCGTGCAACTCCACGCGATCGAGCCGCTCGCCGAGGGGAGCGTGTCGGAGTTCACGCTCTGGGTGGGCCCGCTGCCCCTCCGCTGGAAGGCGGTGCACCGGAACGTCTCGGACCGCGGCTTCACCGACGTGCAGGCCTCGGGACCCGCGGCGAAGTGGGAACACACCCACTCGTTCGTGCCGCTGGCCGACGGGCGGACGGAGATTCGCGAGCACATCGAATACGAGCACAAGCGGGGGTTCTGGGGGCTCGTGACGCGGGTGCTGTTCTCCTGGCCGAGTCTGTGGTTCATGTTCGGCTACCGTCGCTGGGTGACCCGGCGGGCTCTCGGGCGGCGGCCGAACAAGCCTTCCGCCTGATCGCCAGGCCGCAGGTTTCCCCGGGCTGCGTCCCAGGGGTATTCTGGGTGCGTGTCCGCCCGACCGAGGTGGGCCGGGGAAGGATCAATGATGGGTTGGATCATCGGCGGCTGCCTCCTCGCCTGTGGCCTGTTGGTCGCGAGCGTGGTGCGGCTGCGGCACCAGTTGCGGGCCAGTCGGGAGGCATTCACCGTGCTTTCCCAACGGGCGCCCATGGGCATCATGCGGGCGGATGCCAACGGGTTCTGCATCTATGCCAACGAGGCCTGGTGCGAACTCAGTGGCCTGAGCCTTGCTGAAACCCTCGGTCACTCCTGGAGCCAGGCCGTCCATCCCGACGATCTTCCCCAGGTGATGGCGAAGTGGGACGAGAGCGTCCGCCTCCAGCAGCCCTACGTCAACGAGGCTCGCCTGCTGCGGCCCGACGGCAGCCACCGCCGGGTCCTGGCGGGAGCCTGTCCGATCCGCGACGAGCAGGGGCTCGTGACCGGGTTCGTCGGCACGGTGCTCGACGTCACGCGGCTCGACCAGGCCAGCCGTGAGCTCGCGGAGCGGGAGCACCTCCTGCGGGCCCTGATCGACGTGCAGGAAAACGAGAAGCAGCTGTTGTGCCACGAGTTTCACGACGGCCTGATTCAGTACGCCGTCGGCTCCAAGATGCTCCTCGAGGGACTGCGGGAGGGCTCCCTGCCGAAGGGCTGCCGCTCCGCCGTCGATACGGTGATCGAGTGCCTGGCGAAGGGCATCGAGGATGGTCGCCGCGTGATCCGGGGCATCCGGCCCGCCGCGCTCGACGACCTCGGACTGCGGGCGGCCCTCGATGAACTGGCCGACGACCTGCAGGAATCGGGGATCGACGTCGAGACCAACTTCGCCGCCGGCATCGACGACATGCCTCCGGCCCTGCAGACGACCGTCTATCGCCTCGTGCAGGAATCGCTCAACAACGTCCGCAAGCACAGTGGCAGCGGGCGGGTCGAGCTTGCGGCCGTCCTGGGCGACGACCTCTTGGAGGTGACGATCGTCGACTTCGGCCGCGGGTTCGATCCGGACGCGACCACCGGCCGCGGGTTCGGCCTCGCCGGCGTCCGCGAGCGGGCGCGGCTGGCCGGCGGCCGCTGCAGCGTTGATACCGGGATCGGCAAGGGAACCCGGATTGCGATCCTCCTCCCGGTCGAGGAACGACGCCAGGAGGCCGGTTCCGCCGGAACCGGCTCGGCGCTGCGGGTGACTCCTGGGTGATCCCAGGAGCCCGTTTCCGCCGGAACTGGGTCAGAGGAGACGCAGCGTCCAGCGTGATCCGGTCACGGAGTGACCGGACTCCTGGGCCGGAACCGGCTCGGAGCGGACGCAGCGTCCAGCGTGATCGGGTCGCGGAGTGACCGGACTCCTGGGGCGTGACCGCCAGGCCGGGATGCTTTCGGCGGGGTCGGTCGGGTAGGCTCGCATATAATTCTACTTCTACTTCTACTTCTACTTCTACTTCTACTTCTACTTCTACTTCTACTTCTACTTCTACTTCTACTTCTACTTCTACTTCTACTTCTAGATCG
>JBJTAA010000380.1:0-3053 GCA_046090525.1 Planctomycetota bacterium | reverse complement strand
ATGTCCGAACGGCCGAGCGGGATTACGAAGCGGAACGGCAGACCATCAACGCCAAGGCCCTGGAACTCATCGAAGAGATAGAGTCGGCAGCGACTGCCGTGCCCGACCCATGAGTACCTCTCCTGGCGAGCATCCCCCGGCTGCGTTCGCTGCCATCGATGCGCGCCTCCGCTCGGCCGGCCCGAAGGCTCAGTCCTGAAACGGCCGCCGCGGCTTGAGGGGCTCGCGGCGCGGTGCGTCCTTCTCGTCGGCCTCGGCGGGCTCGTCGTCGGGCATCTCGGCCGGCGGCGCCGCATCCGGCTCGGCGTTGTCCTTCGCCCTGGGCTTGTCGGCTTCAGCCTCCGCCTCGCCGCCGGCGCCGCCGTTGTCTTCCATCGACTGCCGCTCCCGCCAGGGCTTGGCCGCCTCGTAGCTGGCCAGCTCCGCCGCGAGCTGCTCGGCCACCTCGTTCGCCTCGCCCCCCTTCTCCACGGCCTGCTTGCTGTATTTGCGGGCAGTCTCGAAATCGCCCGTCTCCGCGTAGGCGGCCGCCAGCGTGCTGATGATGTGGGCCTCCTCCCACTTGGTCTCCTCGCAGGCCTGCGTCGCCAGTTCGATCGCCCGCTTGCCATCGCGGATGTCGTCGTCGGGTGAGGTGGCCAGGAGCCAGGCGAGGTTGTTGAGCACGCCCGAATCGTCGGCCTTGAGCGCGAGGGCCTTTTCGAGGTCGGCCACGGCCGCCGGATGGTCGCCGATCGAGATCGCCGCATCGCTGCGGCCGCGACGGCAGGCGAAGTTGTCTTGGTCGAGCTCGAGGGCCCGCGTGAAGCGGCGGATCGCCTCCCGCGGCTGCTTGGCCGCGAGATAGAGCATTCCGAGCTGGCCCACCAGGGCCGGATCGTCGGGATTGCGGGCCGCCAGCCGCCGGAAGTCGCGAATCGCGGCGTCGTAGTCCTCCCGCTCGGCCGCGATCAGCCCCCGCAGCTCGAGCGCCCCCGGCATGTCGGGCCGGTCGGCGAGGATCGATTCCACGTCGGCCAGGGCGTCGTCGGTGTCGCCCGCCTGCTGGTTGATCCGGGCGCGAAGCAACAGCGCCGCCGGATTGCCCGGCTCGATGTCGAGCGCCCGGTCGATGTCCTCGAGGGCGGCCTCCCGGTCTTCCTCGAGCGCCAGGATCCGGGCCCGCTGCAGGAGCGGGCTGATCGCATCGGGCGCGAGGTCGATCGCCCGGCCGAAGGCCTCGCGGGCCTCAGCGAGCTGCTCGCCCATCATGCACGCCAGGCCGAGGGCCTCCTGCGTGGCGGCGTCGCCTGGCTCCTCCTCGGCGGCCACCATGAGGTCTTCGCGGGCCCCCGCGAAATCGTCGGCCATCAGCCGAAACGTGCCCCGGGCCCGGCGGATGTCGGCATCCCGCGGAGCGAGCGCCACCGCCGCGTCGAAGAAGGCGGCCTTCTCCCGCGGATCCTGGGAGAGGTCGGCCAAGACCTGCGTGGCCTGGGCCCGCT
Source organism: Planctomycetota bacterium (assembly GCA_046090525.1). Classification (GTDB taxonomy): domain Bacteria; phylum Planctomycetota; class Planctomycetia; order Pirellulales; family UBA1268; genus QWPN01. The sequence goes on along the minus strand of JBJTAA010000380.1, from coordinate 1,569 downwards.
GCAGCTTGTCTTCGCCCAGAAGCGCGAGCGCCTTGGCGGCCGCCTCCGCGGCCCGCTCGCGGTTGCCCTCGGGGAGGGCCTGGAGGCGGGCGATCATCAGGTGGGCGCTGCCGAGCTTGGGATCCCGCTTCACCACCTCCTCGAGGTCGCGCATCGCGAAGGCCCGGATCCGCGGCCATTGCTCGTCGGGCCGCCCCTGCCGGAAGAGGGCCTCCGTGAGCATCCCGGCCCGGTCGATGAGCGTGCCGGTGTAGAGATCCTCGGCGAACTTCCGCGACTCCTCGTCGAGGCCCTTGTCGATCGCCCGCTTGCAGAGGTCGAGCACGCGGGCGAAGTCGTCGAGCTCGTCGACGGCGAGCTTGGCGTCGATCGCCTCGTTGAGGTCGACCTGCCCAGGGGCGTCGACGGGCTTCGTGGCCGGCTTGTCGACGGGTGGGGCGGCCGGCTGTTCGGCGGCCGGAACGGGCTGCTCCGCGACGGCCGCCTCGTCGGCACGGGCCAGGCAGGCGGCCGCGGCCACTACGATCCCCAGAGACACGCTCCACGGCCGGATGGCGATCGACATGACGGCGACACTCTCCACGTGGGGACAAGCGACGGGAACCGGCCCGACCGCCGCGGGGTTCCGGGGAGCCCGAACGCTCGCAAATAGTATGCGGAAAGCCCCGGCCGGCGGCTACAGCGGCGCCGGGCTCGCGCAGAAACCTACGGCCCCCTTGCACAAGGAATATACATTTGTATACTCCTTGCCAAGGATGGGTCGCTGCGATGCTGGATTACCCGACGACGGCATACTTTCGGCATGTCCGCGGGCGGCCGGACCGGAGTATCATCGAAGACGAGTGGATAGTCCGGGTAATCAGCGATCCAGAACTTGAAACGACTCAGCCTGATGGGCGAGTGCGATACTGGAAGCGGATCCCGGAGGCCGGTGGGCGGGCCTTGCGGGTGATCCTTCTTCCAGACCGGACGACCATCCACAACGCATTTTTCGATCGGACCTTCCGGGAGGTGGGCGATGAAGGTGATGTATTTTGAGGACACCGACACGGCGTTCGTCGAAATCGGAACGACCGTCGCTCGCGAGACTCGGGAACTCACCCCCGATCTGTATGTCGATCTGGACGCCGAAGGCCGCGTCGTGTCGATCACGATCGAGCACGCCAGCCGCCAAACAGATCTCAACGAGGTCACGTTTGAACGGATTGCAGCCACCCCGCCGGCGATGAGACACCGGTGAGCCGCTTGACTCTGGGCTCACCTGGGCGGCCTCCCGCGAGACCGTGGGGCAGGTTTTCAACCTGCCAGATTTGGTGGCGGGGCATCGCAAATCGCCGGTCCCCGAAGCGAGCCCAGGCAGACTGCACGTCTGCCCCACCGTTGTGACGTTCCGAGCTCCGCACGACCGCCGGTGCCCCGGCCCGCGGCTACAGCGGCGCCGGCAGGTCGCGACGGGCGAAGATCACCGCGCCGGCCACGTAGGCGGCCAGGCCGATGCCCAGGAGCACGGCGTCGTAGCGGGCCAGGAGCCACCAGGCTTCCGGCTGGCCGCTCACCAGCCGCTGCGGC
>JBJTAA010000379.1:0-7862 GCA_046090525.1 Planctomycetota bacterium | reverse complement strand
GGCGCGGCTGCTCCTGGGCCAGAGCGACCCGGTCGAGGCCGTGGCCGCGGGCCGGATGGAGCCGTCGACCCAGATGGCCCAGAAGCTCGCCGGCCAGCTCTTTCCGCGGCAGCCCTTGTGGTGCCCGATGTGGGACGACCTCCCGGCGTGACGTGGGAGTTCGGTCACGCCGTGACCGGATCACGAAGTTCGTTGTGTCGGCGTTGACCCGGTTCCGGCGGAACCGGGCTCCCAGCGTGCGTCAGCCGCCCCGGGCGCCCGCCAGCCACTCGTCGGCCCAAGTGCGCACCTGGGCCACGCCCTTCCTGTGGCAGAAGTCGCCCAGCGTCTCGGCCGGTTTGCGTTCGGCCTTGTAGCAGGCGAGCACCGCCGTGAGTTCGCGGCAGAGATCCTCGAAGGGCACGACATCCTTGTACTGCTCGTTGAGCCGGTCGCCGAGCAGCCGGCCGCCGAGGAAGATCGTGTACTTGCCGGCCGTCCGCCCCACGATCCCGATGTCCGAGTTGTAGGGGCGGGCGCAGGCGTTGGGGCAGCCGGTCATCCGCAGCGTGAAGGCCTCGTGGGAGAGGCCGAGCTTCGCCACCTCCGGCTCGAGCGAGTCGATCAGGCCGGGCAGGACCCGCTCGCTCTCGGCCACGGCGAGGCCGCAGGTGGGCAGGGCGACGCAGGCCATGCTCCACCGCCGCAAGGTCGAGACCTCCTCGGAGGTCTTGACGCCGTGCGCGTGCAGGATCTCGGCGATCCGCTCCCGGTCGGTGACGGCGAGATCCGTGAACAGCAGGCTCTGGTGCGAGGTGATCCGCACGCCGGGCTTGATGTCGCGCAGGATCCGCCGCAGCGCCGTCTTCAGCCGGAAGTCGCCCGTGTCGTGGATCCGGCCGTTTTCGACGTTGAAGCCGTAGAAGTATTTGCCGTCGCCCTGCGGGAACCAGCCGATGTGGTCGTCGAAGCCGTGGACGTCGGCCGGATGGCAGGGGGCGAGCGGCTTGCCGAAATACTCCTCCACCTTGGCCCGGAAGTTCTCGAGGCCCATCGTGTGGATCGTGTACTTGAGCCTGGCCACCTTGCGGTCGGCGCGGTTGCCGTAGTCCCGCTGAACCTTGACGACCGCCTCGGCGATCGCGAGCACGTCCTCCGGCGGGACGAACCCCAGCCGCTTGGCGAGCGCCGGGAAGGTCTTGTCGGCGCTCGGCGTGACGCACATGCCGCCGCCGGCGAGCACGTTGTAGCCGATGATCGTGCCGTGCTCGTGGACGACGAGGAAGCCGAGATCGTTGGCGTAGACGTCGACGCAGTTGTCCTCGGGCAGGGCGAAGGCCGTCTTGAACTTGCGGGGCAGGTAGGTGGGGCCGTAGATCGGCTCCACCTCCGCCTCCTTGGCCCCGCCGGCGGCGAGCGTCTTCTCGCCCGTGTCGGGATCGGTGAGCCAGATCTCGTAGTAGGCCCTGGTCCGTGGGGCGAGGTGCCGGGCGAGCTCGTCCACCTTGGCCTGCATCTGGTCGCGAACCGGGTCGCCGTGGAGCGGCGCGGGGCAGCACATGATGTTCCGCTCGACGTCGCCGCAGGCCGCGAGCGTGGTCATCTGGTTGGCGTGTACCCGCTGCATGAAGCTCTTGAGGTCGCCCTTGACCACGCCGTGGTGCTGGATCGCCTGCCGGGTGGTGAGCCGGATGGTGCCGTTGCCGAGCTCGTCGCCCAGGTCGATCGCCTTCTCCAGCTGCTCGGCCGTGAGCTTCCCGCCGGGCACGCAGGTGCGGATCATGAACGAGATCTGCCGCTCGCTCTTCTTGCCGTCGACGGCCTTGCGGGCCTCACGGTCGTCCTGCTGGTAGGTGCCGTGGTTCTTGAGCAGTTGGATCGAGGGCTTGCCGAAGCCGGGCGCCCCGTCGGCGAGCTCCTTGGGGATGTCGCCGACGAGATGGTTGCTCGCGAGCTTGGCCACCTCGACGGCCGAGGGCTTGGGGGCGGCGGAAGTCGGGGAATCGGTTGGGTCGTCTGCCATGATGCTCGTGGGGGGACGTCGACGGAAATTCCCGGGAAACCGGGGGCGAACGGCCGCCGTCAACGGGCGGCCCACTCGCCAGAATAGGCGAAATGGACCGGCGGGACGATACGAGCCGTCCCGTCCATGTGCGGCAGACAAAAAGCGGCGGCCCGAGGCTCCTGACCCGCTCGCCGAATCACCTGCCGCCGGCTATCCGGAGGCCTTCGCAGCCCTCCGGCACCGTCCGGCCGTCTGCCTCCGTGGAGCCACCCACGGCGTCAGCACAGGCTCAACGAAAATCGCCGGTTTTGTCCCGCCAGACGCAGTGGATGTGGTTGGCGGGGTTGCCCTCGGCGTCGGGTTGGACGTTCACGAACTCGACCAGGAACGACGGGCCCTCCAGGCGGTAGGCGTGGCCCTTGCCCGGCGCGAGGGCGCCGGCCCAGGCGAAGTGGATCTCGTCCCAACCGTGGTGCACGAGTCCGGCCGCGGCCGATGAGCGCCGCTCGATGAGCGCGAGGCGTTCGTCGGCCACCTCCGCCGGCATCGAACTGCAGTAGACCTCGACGAGCCGCCGCACGAGCGACTGCTGGGCGGCCGTGAGCTTGGAAAAGGGGATGCCCACGGGCGGTTCGGCCGGCGGCTCGGCCGCGCCCGCGGCACGGATCTCCGCCGGGGCCTCGGCGGCGATCACCGCCTGCTTCCGCTGGCCCTCGTCGAGCGAGTGCACGAGTTCGAAGGCCAGCGACTCCTCGGCCGCGAGCACGCGGCTCTTCGCGGCTGGCAGACCCGGAAATGTGGTCTTCACCTCGGCGGGATTGGCCCCCATGAACTGCGGCGTCGAGTCGACGAGCTCGCCGTCGCGGACGGTGAAGTTGAGCGACAGGTGGTGGCCTTCGACGGAGAGCCCCCACGTGCCCTCGGGCCCGGGAGCGCCGAAGATCGTGAAGTAATACCGCAGCGAGTCGCGGGTGTTCTTGGCCGCGGTGCCCTCGAGCCGGCGCAGGAGCTCGTCGAGCTCCATGATCGCCACGGCCTTGCCGTAGCCCGCCTCCGACAGGGCCGACTTGAGCAGGGCATGGGCCTCTTCCCGCTGGGGCTTCGTCATGTCGGTGAGCGGCAGCCCCTTGCGGATGGGCTTGGGGACGAAGTGCCAATCGGTGCGGGCGGCCGCGTCGAAATCGACCGCGGCCCGGGCCCGCTGCGTCGCGTCGAGGCCGGCGAGCCAGGCGGTGGCGGCGGCCGTCATCGAGTCACCCGCGGTGACGAGGCGAAACGCGGCGATGCCGGCCGACGCGAGGGCGCCCACCGCACCCAGGGTGACGACGGCGACGAGGTGGCGGGCGGGCATGGAGATCTCCCGATCGGGTGGAGCGGCGGGCGGGCGGCGGTCACTCGTGGTCGCGACCGGGATCGCGGTCGTGGTGGGCCTGGTCGACGTGCACGTGGACGCCCGGACGTGCCTCAAAATACCGCTCCCAGGCGGCGTCCGACACCCCGGCTCCGTCGAGGTAGAGATTCCGGAGCGTCGCGAGTTCGGCGAGGGCGGCGAGCCCCTCGTCGCCGATGGCGACGTCGATCAGGTGCAGCGACTCAAGCGCCGGCAGCGTGGCGATCGCCCGGGCCGCGTCGGGGCCGGAGAGGCTCGGCCCACCGAGCCTGAGGCGCTCGAGCTCGGGCAGCGCCGTCAAGGCTTCGATTCCGGCCGCCGTGCAGGCCGCGTGGGGCACGTTGAGATCCCTGAGCGAGCGGCACCGGGCGAGGGCCGAGAAGCCTGCGTCGGACAGCGGCGACCTGCGGAGCACGAGCCGCTCGACGTCGGGCAGGGTCGCCAGGATCTCCGCCTCGGCGTCGCCGGCGACGCCCTCCCGCAAGAGACACTCGCGGAGCCCGGCGAGGCCGCGGAGCGACTGCCACTCGTCTCGGCCCAGCGGCGCCACCGCCTCGATGCGGTCGCTCTTGCCGTCGCGGATCGCGCGGATCTGCTCGGCGAACGAGGCGCTCGTCGGTCGTGAACCGGGCTGCCGAACGCCCGCGTCGCAGCCCACGGCCAGCGCGAGGAGCCAGGCACCGGGGAAGGAACGCTGCCGCTCGGTGTTCAGACCGAGCAGGGCGAGGACGATGGCGTGGATGCGCCGCAGTTGGAACCCCGGCTTGTGCGCGTTGCCCTGGCCGGGGTCAGGCGAGATCGCCGCCGAGCCGAGTTTGTCGGTCTGGACCAGGTCGCCGTCCATCATTCCCAGGGCCTGTCTGGGCAGCGGGGTCGCGAACCGCACGGGGCACCGGGTGTCGGGGGCGGCAAAAGTCTCGTCGCTGATGGCTGAAGGGGCAAGAGGCTCGTCGCGGGTTCGCCGACGTCACGCGTGGCACCGATGGCGATGGCATGGTCACCGCGAACGAGGCGCGCCTCAGGCAGCTCGACGTCGTCGTGAAGAATCCTGGGGCGCGCGGCTGGTAGCACCCATGCCGAGAAAAAGTGGCCACGGGTCTCCTGACCCGCGGAATCCGCCCTCCCTCCCGACGCGTTTTCAGCGGGATCGAATCCCGCGGCCACGTGTCGATCGCCGTTCACGCGTCAAAATAGAGACAGAACTCGTACGGGTGGGGGCGGAGCCGCATCGGGTCCACTTCCCGCTCCCGCTTCCACTTCAGCCACGTCGTGATCACGTCCTCGGTGAACACGTCGCCCCGCAGCAGAAAATCGCAGTCGGCCGCCAGGGCGTCGCAGGCCTCGGAGAGCGAGCCCGGCGCCTTCGGCACGCCGGCGAGTTCCTCCGGCGGCATGTCGTAGATGTCGCGGTCGAGCGGGTCGCCGGGGTGGAGCTTGTTCTGGATGCCGTCGATCACCGCCATCAGGATGGCCGCGAAGGCGAGGTAGGGGTTGCAGGTGGGGTCGGGGCAGCGGAACTCGAGCCGCTTCGCCTTCGGGCTCGTCGAGTACATCGGGATTCGGCAGGCGGCCGAGCGGTTCCGCTGGGAATAGGCGAGGTTGACCGGCGCCTCGTAGCCCGGTACGAGCCGCTTGTAGCTGTTCGTGGTCGGGTTCGTGAGGGCCAGGAGCGCGGGGGCGTGCCGGAGAATCCCGCCGATCGCGTACAGGCCCAGTTCCGAAAGCCCGGCGTAGCCCGTGCCGGCGAACAGCGGATGGCCGTCCTTCCAGAGCGAGAGGTGCGTGTGCATGCCCGAGCCGTTGTCGCCGAGAATCGGCTTGGGCATGAAGGTGGCCGTCTTGCCGTGCCGCCGGGCCACGTTCCGCACGATGTACTTGTAGAGACACAACTGGTCTGCCATGCGGACGAGCTCGCCGTACCGCATGTCGATCTCGCACTGGCCGGCCGTGGCCACCTCGTGATGCTGGGCCTCGACGTCGATGCCGCAGGCGATCATCGTCTGCATCATCTCGGTGCGGATGTCCATCAGCTGGTCCGACGGCGGGCAGGGGAAGTATCCCTCCTTGTGCCGCAGCGTGTAGCCGAGGTTGGGCCGATCGCCCCGGCCGCGGTTCCACTCGGCCTCGGCCGAATCGACGTGGTAGAAGCCCTCGTGGGCGTTCTGATCGAAGCGGACGTCGTCGAACACGAAGAACTCGGCCTCGGGGCCGATGAAGCAGGTGTCGGCGATGCTGGTGCTCTTGAGATAGTTCACGGCCTTGCGGGCGACGTTCCGCGGGTCGCGGGAGTAGTCCTCCCGCGTGATCGGATCCTGCACCTCGCAGATCATCGCCAGGGTGGGCGTGGCGGCGAAGGGGTCGACGAAGGCGGTGTCGGGCTGGGGCACGAGCAGCATGTCGCTCTCGTTGATCGATTGCCAGCCGCGGATGCTCGAGCCGTCGAAGCCGAGGCCGTCGCTGAACGTCTCCTCCTCGAGCTTGCCGACGGGGATCGTGAAGTGCTGCCAGGCCCCGAGGAAATCGGCGAACCTGAGGTCGACGGCCTTGACCTCCTTCTCGCGGCACATGGCGAGCACTTCACGCGGCTTCATGGGGGCACTCCTGGGGAGCCCCCATGATACGTCCGCTCATTCGAGCGTCGCCCGCCAGCCGGCGGCGGTCCGTTCCAGCCGCAGCCGGCCCGCCAGCGGGCGGCCGGCCAGCGTAAGGTCGCCCCCGTCGCCGGGTTCGTAGGCGCCTGCGGCCACCCGCCGGGCGAACCCGCGGCCGCCGGAGACCTCACCGGCCTCGATGTCGAGCCAGGCGAGCCGGTGGGGGGGCAGCGGCAGGGCGGCCACGGCCGCGCCTCCCGCGACGGGAATCTCCGCCAGCCGCCAGGTCTGGCAGGCGTCGGCCTCCTCGAGCAGGAGGTCGTAGTGCCGGCCGGCCGGATCGTCGGGGTGGCCGGTGTGCTCGAGGAGGACGAACCGTGGCATGGCGAGTGGATCGCTGCCGGACCTACACGATCTCGTAGGCCTGCTCTTGGTGCTCGGCCAGATCGAGGCCGCCGCGCTCAACCTCGATCGGCACCCGCATGCCCACGAGTTTGTCGGCAAGGAAAAACGCCACGGCCGAGACGACGCCGCTCCAGGCAATTGTGACGAGCACGCTCTTGGCCTGGGCCCACACCTGGCTGCCGATGGTCATGCCCTCGGCGAGGCCGGAGCCGCCGAACTGGGAGGCCGCGAAGACGCCGGTCAGGAGCGCCCCCACCACACCACCCACGCCGTGCACGCCGAACACGTCGAGCGAGTCGTCGTAGCCGAGGCGATGCTTGACGCTCGTGGCGAAGTAGTAGCCGGCCAGGGCCGAGGCGGCACCGATCACGACGGCCCCGAGCGGCCCGGCCGTGCCGCTGGCCGGCGTGATCGCCACCAGACCCGCGACGGCACCGGTTGCCACGCCGAGCGCCGAGGCCTTGCCGTGGGTGATCATCTCGATCGCCATCCAGACGACCGTGGCCGTGGCCGCCGCGATGTGGGTGACGAGCAGGGCCATCGCGGCGGTGCCGTTGGCCGCCAGGGCACTGCCGGCATTGAAGCCGAACCAGCCCACCCAGAGCATGCCGGCTCCCATCACCGCGAACGGGAGGTTGTGGGGCCGCATGACCTGCCTGGGATAGCCGCTGCGGGCGCCGAGCATGAGGCAGGCGACGAGCCCCGCGATCCCGGCATTGACGTGCACGACGGTGCCGCCGGCGAAGTCGAGCACGCCCCAGCCATGGAACAGCGCTCCCTCGCCTGCCCAGGCCATGTGGCAGATCGGCAGGTAGGAGAAGGTGAACCAGAGGATCGAGAACAGGAGCATCCCCTTGAACCGCATCCGCTCGGCGAAGGCGCCCACGATCAGGGCCGGTGTGATGATCGCGAAGGTCATCTGGAAGGCGGCAAAGAGGGACTCGGGGATCGTGCCCGAGACGGCGTCGACCGTGACGCCCTCGAGAAACGCCTTGTCGAGGTTGCCGATCACCCACTGCTGGGCCCCGCCGTTGCCGAAGGCGAGGCTGTAGCCGTAGGCCACCCAGAGGAGCGTCATCACGCCGGCCAGGGCGAAGCACTGCACCAGCACCGACAGCACGTTCTTGGAGCGGACCAGGCCGCCGTAGAACAGGGCCAGGCCCGGCAGCGTCATGAACAGCACGAGCGCCGTGGCCACGATGATCCAGGCCGTGTCGGCTCCATTGATGACTGCGGTCGCATCGGCCATGAGGCGAATCTCCGCGGGGGGTGTGCCGCCGGACGGCGGTGGTTGTGGGACAAGAATGCCCGAAAACTCAGTAGCCGTCGCCTTCACCGCCGGATTCGGCGGCCTCGCCGGCCAGAGCCAGCGGCTTGGGCTTGTGGCGGACGGCACGGCGGACGTTCTCGTCCCGCAGTCGCTCGATCGCCGCCTCCAGGCTCATGGCGCCCAGATCGCCGTCGAGCCGGTCGCGGAGGCTCACGGTGCCCG
>JBJTAA010000378.1:0-9412 GCA_046090525.1 Planctomycetota bacterium | reverse complement strand
TTGGTCGTCATGATCAGGATCGTGTTCCGGAAGTCGACGTTGCGGCCGAAGGAGTCGGTCAGCCGCCCCTCCTCCATCACCTGGAGCAGCATGTTGAAGACGTCGGGATGCGCCTTCTCGATCTCGTCGAGCAGCACGACGGCGTAGGGCCGGCGGCGGATCTTCTCCGTCAGCTGCCCCCCCTCCTCGAAACCGACGTAGCCCGGCGGCGCGCCGATCAGCCGGCTGACGTTGTGCTTCTCCATGTACTCGCTCATGTCGATCTGGATGAGCGCGTCGGCGTCGCCGAACATGAACTGCGCCAGCGCCTTGGCGAGCAGGGTCTTGCCCACGCCCGTCGGCCCGGCGAACACGAACGACCCGATCGGCCGCTTCGGGTCCTTGAGCCCGGAGCGACTGCGGCGAACGGCCTTCGACACGCTCTTGATGGCCGTGTCCTGGCCGATGACCTTCTTGTGGAGTTCGTCCTCCATGCCCATCAGGCGGGCCTGATCCTCGGTGCTCATCCGCGTGAGCGGGATGCCGGTCATCTTGGAGACGACCTCGGCGATCACCTCCTCGTCGACCACGCCGTCGGTCTCGCGGCTCTTGTCCCGCCAGTCGCGGGTCATCTGCTGCTTCTTCTTCTTGAGCTTGTCGGCCTGGTCGCGGAGCGCGGCCGCCTTCTCGAAGTCCTGATTGGCGACCGCCTCCTCCTTCTCCTTGTTGAGCCGCTCGACCTCGTCGTCGATCTCCTTGAGATCTGGCGGCTTGGTCATGGCCTTGAGGCGGACGCGGGCGCCGGCCTCGTCGATCACGTCGATCGCCTTGTCGGGGAGGCAGCGGCCCGTGATGTAGCGGCTCGAGAGATCGACCGCCGCCTCGAGGGCGGCGTCGGAGATCGTCACGCGGTGATGGCTCTCGTAGCGGTCGCGGAGGCCCTTCAGGATCTCGACCGCCTCTTCCTTGGTGGCCGGCTCCACCATGATGATCTGGAACCGCCGGTCGAGGGCCGAATCCTTCTCGATGTACTTGCGGTATTCGTCGAGCGTGGTGGCCCCGATGCACTGGATCTCGCCGCGGGCGAGCGCCGGCTTGAGCACGTTGGAGGCGTCGATCGCCCCCTCGGCGCCCCCCGCCCCCACGAGCGTGTGCAGCTCGTCGATGAACAGGATGGTGTTCTTGGCCCGGCGGACCTCGTTCATCACGGCCTTGATCCGCTCCTCGAACTGGCCGCGATACTTGGTGCCGGCCACCATCATCGCGAGATCCAGGACCACGATTCGCCGGTCGGCGAGCAGCTCCGGCACGTTGCCGTCTACCACCCGCTGGGCGAAGCCCTCCACGATCGCCGTCTTCCCCACGCCCGCCTCGCCGAGGAGCACGGGGTTGTTTTTGGTGCGCCGGCAGAGGATCTGGATCGCCCGCTCGATCTCCTTCTCCCGGCCGATCACCGGGTCGAGCTTGCCCTGACGGGCGAGCTCCGTGAGGTCGCGGCCGAAGCTGTCGAGGGCCGGAGTCTTGCTCTTGCCCCCCTTGGGGCTCCCCTCGCCGCCTCCTCCGCCACCGGCGCCGGCCGGCTGGCGGCCGCCCATCCCGGCCCGCTCGCCCCCCTCGTCCATGCCGTGGCCGAGCAGGTTCAAGACCTCCTCACGGACGTCCTCGAGCTTGAGGCCGAGATTCATGAGCACCTGGGCCGCGACACCCTCCTGCTCGCGGAGCAGCCCCAGCAGGATGTGCTCGGTGCCGACGTAGTTGTGGTTGAGGTTGCGGGCCTCCTCCATCGAATACTCGATCACCTTCTTGGCCCGCGGGGTCTGGGGCAGCTTGCCCATCTTGACCATGTCGGGACCGCTCTGGACGAGCTTCTCGACCTCCATGCGGATCTTCCGCAGGTCGATGTCGAGGTTCTTGAGGACGTTGGCGGCGACGCCGCTGCCCTCCTTGATGAGGCCGAGGAGGACGTGCTCGGTGCCGATGTACTCGTGGTTGAACCGCTGGGCCTCCTGGTTGGCCAGCTGCATCACCTTCCGGGCACGGTCCGTAAAACGCTCGTACATCGCTGTTCCTTAGATAGCTCGCAGGTCCTCGGGGGCGGGCCTGCCCGGACCCCCCGGAGCCCCTGCCAAGTCGGCAGGCAGGCCTCCATCGGGAGTCCATGTGCAAACCGTACGCCAATCGACCACTCGTATTCTACGGCCGGACCCCCGCGGCGTCTGTGCCCGCGTGCCGAGGGCGCCAAAAGACCGGGAAAACGGCGCCCCGGGCCGGGCCGTTCAGGCGGCGGCTCTGCCCGCAGCCCGCTGGCCCCCGATGGACGCCTGGTCGGCGAGCGGCAGCGTGACCGGCTCTTCCGGGGCGGCTTGGCCGCGACCGGCCGCTTCGATCCGGGCGAGTTCCGCCGCGATGGCGGCCCGCCACCGGAGCCCGGAGTCGCTGGCGGACAGTTTCCCGAGAGCCTCCCGAGCCTCGTCCAGACGCCCCACGCGCCGCAAGAGCGTCCCGAGCAGCAGCTGTGCCTCGCCGTCGGTGGGCGAGATCGCGAGCAGTTCCCGCAGCCGGGTCTCCGCGGCGAGCCAGTCGCGGGCCAGATAGGCGTCGCGGGCCCGGACGAAGAGCGGATCGACCTCTGCGGCCGGCGGTTTGGCCAAGGGCGGCGGGAAGGCGGCCGCTGCCGACACCGTGCTCACCAGCCAGACCACAACCACGGCCGTCCAGACCGCCAGCGTGAACGGCAACTCGACCAGATCGGGCCAGATGAAGGTCGTCAGCACCGCGACGTCGAGCGAGACGGCGAAGGCCAGGGCCAGCACGAGGCCGGCCAGGCTGCCGCGGAGCCAGAGCCAGGGCAACCCGGGCCAGGCGAGCGTGAGATGGCGAAGGGCGATCATGGCAGAGACAGCCGCGCGGAGGGTGGGAGGATAGGGAACGCCCGGGGACCGGCCAAGACCGTTCCGGGGGGCCGTCGCCCCGTGCTACAACGGGAAAACTCCCGGCCGGGATTTCGGTGGTCGGGAATGCCCCTGCCACGTCTCCGGACGTTCCCTTCGGCCTTCCAGGCCTCCGCTCACTGCGTGTCCGCTACGCTTCGCCATCCATGGCTCCGCTCGCTTCCACAGCCCGGCGACGTGGCAGGCGCATGCCCTCCTGGATCCTTGCACTCATGAAGTTCCCGGAAGCACCCGGGCCAATCTATGGCGACGGCAGCCTCCGCTGACACGGCACCCCGCGGCGCGACCCCGGCCCGTGACCGACTCGGCCGGGCTCCGTTGTGCGTGCTCGTCGCCGGCGGCCCGGACCCGGCGGCGTTCGAGCGGCTCGTCACGGTACTCTTCGCCGCCGGCCTGCCGATGCTGCAGCTGCGCGACAAGCAGCTCTCCGACGAGGCGCTGCTCGATCGCTGCCGCCTCGCCCTGACCGCCGCGCGCCGCCACGACCCGCTCGCCCCGCCGCTGGTGATCGTGAACGACCGCGTGGCCGTCGCCGCGGCCGCCGGTGCCGACGGCGTGCACCTCGGAGCGTCCGACATGCCGGTGCCGGAGGCCCGCAGGCTGCTCGGCCCTGCCGCGGTGATCGGCCGCACGGCCCACGATCTGGCCGAGGCCCGGGCCGCGGTGGCAGCCGGTGCCAACTACCTCGGTGCCGGTCCCTGCTTCCCGTCGACGACCAAGTCGTTCGCGAACCACGCGCCGCGTGAGTTCCTGGGCGACGTCGCCCGGCTGCCGCTGCCCGTGTTCGCGATCGGCGGCATCACGCCGGCCCGGCTCGCCGAACTCACCCCCCTCGGGATCCACCGGGTGGCCGTGGCCGCCGCGGTGACGACCGCACCCGACCCGGCCGCAGCCGTCCGCGGCTTCCTGACCGCGCTGGCGGTCGATGCAAATCCAGCCCCCGCCTCATGACCACCAGCCTCGCCGCCGGAAGCACGTGGCTCGGCATCGCCGCCGGCCTGTTCTCCGGCGCCTGCATGTCGTTCTCCTACCTGCTCTCGCGGCACCACGCGCTTGCGCAGCCTGCGGCCGAGCGACCGAATGCCGCGCTCGGGCTGCTGCTGCGCACCCACGTGGTCATGGGCCTCGTGGCCGCCCCCTCGGCGGCCATCCTGTGCGCCGGCAAGCTGCCGGCCCTGGCCAGCATCGGCGGGCCGCTCGCCGGCGCGGCGGGCTGCTACCTGCTGGGCAACGCGGTCTTCTTCGGGCTCTTGCGGCAGGTCGAGTCGTCGCGGCTGACGCCGTTCCTCGGCCTGAAGGTGTTCTTCATCGCGCTGATCGTGGCCGTGTTCTTCAGCCAACCGCTCTCCGCGAACCAATGGCTCGCGGTCACGCTGAGCGTCGCGGCGACGGCCCTGCTGCAGGGCACGGCCGGCGGCCTGAGCCGCGGGGTGCTGGCCTGCGTGCTCCTCGTCTGCCTGCTCTTCGCCCTCGCCGACCTGTCGATCGTGCTCCTGATCGACCAGCTCGAGGGGGGCGAGGGAGGCGTCCGCGGGCGGCTTCCGGCAGCCGTGCTGGGCATGCTGCTCACCTACGTCGTCTGCGGGCTGGCCTGCGCGGTGCCCCTGCTCGGCGGGCGGTTTCGGCCGGCCACCAGCGGTGCCTGGCGGGCCGCGGTCGCCTACGCGGCCACGTGGCTCCTGGCGATGGTCGGCCTCTACATTTGCTTCGGGCTCGTCGGAGCCGTGTTCGGCAACGTGGTGCAGTCGACCCGCGGCATCATGTCGGTGGTGATCGGGGCGACGCTCGCCCACCTCGGCTGGCACGAACTCGAGCAGCGCGTCGACCGGGCCACGCTGCTGCGGCGGATCGGTGCCGCCGGCCTGATGACCGCCGCGATCGCCGTGTACGTGCTCTGACCGCCGCCGGAGGCGGATGCAAGCGGGCGGCTCAGCTGCCGAGCGCCCGCCGCAGCGTGTCCCACGGCAGCGGCCGCCACGGCACGGCAGCGGCGATCGTCGCGGGCAGGGGGAGCGCCCGGTCGTCGCCCGCGGTGAGTTCGGCCCGCTCGACCTCGGCGTCCACGGCGCTGCCCAGCCGTTCCAGCCACTCTGGAACCTCGACGCCCGAGCCGCTGGCCACGCCCAGGAACGAGCGCGCCTTCTCCTCCAGCCGGTCCCCGGCGCCGGGCGGCTTGCCCTTCACGAGCTCCGCGACCGCCGGCGGCACGAGCGACTCGAGTTCGTCCTGCTCGAGCGCCGCCGTGAACGGCCGGCGCACCCGGTCACCGACGCTCGCCAGCCGCACACCCCACCGCGCTTCGAGCGCGGCGAGCCGTTCGACGAGCCCCGTGGCGGTCTCCTGCGTCTCGTCGCGCATCCGGCCCCGCCAGGCCGCGGCCGCCTCGGCCGCTCCGCGGCGGGCCAGCACCCGGTGGGCCATGCTCACCGGCCTGAGCGTCCACGCGATCCGGTCGTGCTCGGCCTTGAGCCGCAGGTGGTCGAGGAGGATGTGGAGCATCTCCCCCCGGTCCGACTGGGTGGTCGTCGAGTTCCAGTCACGGTATTCCGCGTGGTTCTCCGCCACGCTCTCGAGCACCAGTCGGATTCGGGCGGCCGCCTGGCGGAGCGGCAGCGTGCCGGCCGCCAGGTCGGCCAGCAGCCGCTCCGGCCGGACGGTGCCCGGCTCGTCATCGCCCACGCCGGGTCCGTCCCGCTCGAGAAGCCGCTCGAGGTATTGCCGCACGCCGCCGCGGAGAAGGCCCCGCAGCGACGGGGGCGTGAGCAGGTGCTGCGTGAACAGACCCGTGCCGTACCGCTCGATGAACTCCCGCGTGACCGCGAAGGCCTTGTCGTCGCGAACCCGCTCGAGCACCGAAAGCCGCAGTTGCCGGGCATGCGTCATCCAGGTCTCGAGCAGCCGGGGCACGAGCAGCGCAAGGCCCTCGAGGATCCGCTCGGTGACCAGTTCGTCGTCGGGCTGGCCGCCGGCCGGGTCGGGCAGGCTCGCGCTCTCGACGAGCCGCTCGACGAGCGCGGAGGTCGCCGACTCGAACACGCGGTCGAACTCGCTGACGCTCGCGGCTCCCGCGGGCCGCCGGCTCTCGAGCGCCTTGGTGAACTGCACGACGGCGACCGTCTCCGCAACCAGCCCGAGCCGCGGGAGCGTGGCGGCGAGCCGCTCGAGCAAGCGCTCGCGGCAGCGGGCCCGCACGATCAGGTCGGGACGTCCGCCGCGGGCCAGCGGCACGTAGAGCACAGGTTTGCCCTGGAGTTTCGCCCGCACGGCCTCCAGCCGGGCGGACGCCGTCGCCACGTCGCCCGAGATCGCGGCGGCGAACAGCTGGCCCACCAGCCCCCGGCCGGGCTCGTCGCCATCGCGGCGACCGAGGTGCAGCCACGTCGAGAGCGACCAGAGCGTCTCCTCGGCCCGCACGGCGCCGTCGATGAGCCGCTCGGCGGCCGCGTCGCGCTGCCAGCGCAGCCGATCGAACTCGGCCGGCGGCATCCCGGGGGGCGGCTCGGCATCGCGGCCGGCCACCACGAGCGCGGCGCGAACCATCGTCCGCTTGAGCCGGCGAATCGAGTGCCGCCACCCCGTCACCGAGTCCACGTCCTCGGCGGCCGGTGGCACGCCGCCGGCCGCGCACCAGGCGACGGCCGTCTCCTGGAAGAGCCGCAGCACGCCCCCGAGGAACTCGGCGGCCTCCTCGATCGCGGCCACGCCGCCGACGCCGCCGGACTGCGGCAGATCTACGTCGAGCATTCCGCCCTCGACGCCGTCGTCCGCGGAGTCCTGCCAGACCATCGACTCGTAGGCGGCCGCCAGTCGCTCTTCCGCCGGAGACTCGTCGTCCTCGTCCTCGGAGGCCGGCGCGGCGGGCGGCTCCGAGCCGGGCTCCCGCCCCACCGCCGCCGCCTCGATGAGATCGACCACGCCGCTGGTGTTGGCCTCGACGAGTTCCAGAAACCGCCGCACCCGTGTTCGGCCCGCGGCCGACGCGTCGGCCAGCGCCCGGCCCAGCCACGACTCCGCGGCCGCCAGCCAGACCGGGCCGGTCCGCTCGACCGCCGGCCCTTCGAGCAGCGAGGCCCAGTGGACGAGCAGCCCCGCGGCGCCATCGAGATCGCCCTCGGCGAGCAGCGCCTCGGCCGCCTGGGCGTGGCTGCGGGGTGAACTGAAGCCGGCCACCTGCTGCCGCCAGAACCCGGGCGGCGGCGGTGCCGGGGCCGCCTGCCGGCGGAGCCTGAGCGCCTCGAGCACCTCGCGGGCGGAGTCGAGACACTCCCGCCCCGAGAGGTGTGGCACGCCCGAGACGGTGGTCGTGGCGTGGCGATCCCACCAGCCGGCCAGTTTCTCGAGCGCCGCGGCGGCGGCCGCGGCGGTGGCCTCGTCGCCGGCGAGTCCCGCCTGCCGCCAGGCGGCGGCGTAGGCATCGAGGATCGTGCCGGTCATCGTCACGAGATCCTCGACGCGTGGGTCGGGCAGGCTCTCACCCCCCGGTTCATGCAGCGGAAACTGGCCGGCCAGGCCGAGGATGTTCCAGGGGTCCACCGCCGCGCCGCAGCCGACGGCCCGAAACAGCAACTCCACCGCCGCGTCGAGTTCGCGGAGCGCCGCGGCGACGTCGCCCCCCCGTCTGATCAGCTGCCGGGCCGCCACCACGTGGCCGGCCATCCGGGCGAACAGCCGCGCCGAGGCCGCGGGCACCTCGCCGGCGAACCGCTCGGCCGCCGCCGTCCGCCCGAGCCGGGCCATCACCGACGAGAGCGCCACGTGCTCGACCTGGCGGCCGCGGCGACTGGCGAGCATGGCGTTGATGTGCTGCCGCACGCCGCCGAAGGGCTGCCGCAGGCGGGCCGCCTCGTCCTCGAGCCGCCGGCGATGCCGGGGCGGAAGCCGGCCGAGCAGATCCCGGTAGAAGGCATCGCGGTAGCCGGCGATCCGGGGCAGGAGCGCACCCAGGCCGAGCGCCGCCTGCGTCGAGGCCGGCCCGTGGCCGGAGAGCCCCGAGGCCATCAGGATCACGCCCGCCAGCACCGCCGACGCCTCGAGCCGCAGTTCGGCGTCGGTTTCGTCGTCGTGCCCCGCGGCCGGCGACCGCACCGGCCAGGAGAGGATGCCGTCGAGCGTGGCCTGCTGGAGGACCATCCGCCGGTACCGCCCCTGCTCGTCGATCCGGGCGGGATCCCAGAGACCGAACAGGTAGTTGGGCCGGCTGGCCGCGGGATGCATGAAGTCGAAGGCCCGAGGGTCGAAGGCCAGCTCCTCGAGCGCGGCTGGGTCGAAGTCGGCCTGGTGCAACAGATCCGACGGTGCCGCGGCGAGAATCTCGAGCCCGCGGGCGACGAGCTCACGGTAGCGGCCGTGGGCCGGGCCCGCGCCGGCGATGAACAGGGGCACGGGCCGCACCCGCTCGTGGGGATACGGCGCCGAGAGCCGGCCGTTCTCGAGCACCGCCACCGGCCGCCAGCCGACGTAGTCGTTGAGCCGGTCGATGGCTCCGGCCACCAGCCGGTCGTCGTCGTCGGCTGCGTCGTCGCCGCCAGCCATCCCGGCGAGCAGTTCCCGCGCGGCGGCCATCACGAAGAAGGGCCGCTCGAGGGCGCCAGGCGGCTGGTGTTCGAGCAGGTCGCCATGGAACCGGCGATAGGCCGGCAGCAGGCGGTCGAAGAGCACGCCGAGCACCCGCCTCGCTTGCCGGGCATCGCGGAAGGCCGGCTGGGTCGCCTCCAGTTCGACGAGCCGCGTCGCGAGCGCCGCATGGATTCGGTCGGCGGTGTCGGGCCGCTCCTCGACGGCGCCGTGGGGGCCGGGCGGCTCGAAGGCGGCGCACAGCCCGCCGATCGCCTTCCAGGCCGCCGGATCGAAGGCGCCCGACGAGAAGTTCAGGTACCCCACGACGACGGCGGCGGGATCCTGCGAGCCTGAAGAGTCGTCGCGTGCCATTCGAGGGAAGTCTTTCTGTCCCGGCCCCGGCGGGGCCGCGGCTGGCGGTGCCACGACGGCCGCCGATTCGGCACGACCGTCACGACCGGAAGCCTTCGAGGGTAGCATTTTTGAGCCGCCCCAACCGCGAACTACCCTTGGCATGCCGCCGGGTTCGCCTGCGCCGAGCCTCGCGCCGGTTTCCCCGCGTTCAACTTTTGGCATTCGGTTGCGGCCACCTGGCCGCGTGAGGAGACGCGTTCATGCTCACCGCCCCACGACGCCCGGCCCTGTTGGTGCTCGTGCTGCTGACCGCGGCGCGGCCGGGGCTCGCCCAGTCGTGCCTCTACGGCACCGCCGCCGACGAGTTCGTGGCGGCACGGGTGGGGCTCGTCCGCGAGTGGGTGGTACAGGTGCCGTTCGACTCGGCCGCCTCGCGGCTCGAGCACGTCGTCGTGGGCGAGTCGCTCGTGACTGCGCAAGGGGGCGACGGCACCGTGGCGGCGATCGTCGCCTCCGCCGTGCCGGGCGGCCCGCGGTCCGGCACCGTCGCGTGGTCCACGATGATCGGCCGC
>JBJTAA010000377.1:0-5699 GCA_046090525.1 Planctomycetota bacterium | reverse complement strand
GAGGAGCCGGCGGCGACGGCTGCCTGCTGGCCTCCTGCGTCGGCCAGAACCATGCTCGCGCCTGAAGTCGTCCCGCTCGTGGGCTGCCGCCATGGTGAAACTCCAGAAAATAACCAGCACAAAAAGCCGCTGAATTGGCGAGGCTACGACCAAACTCCGAAGCGGTCAACGATTCGTCGTCTGCCCGAGGGGTCGGCATTGAATACGGCCGGCACAATCGGCAGGTTCGGCCGCAAGAGAGGGTTTTTGGCCCAGCCTTGCGGACAGGGGCGATTTTCCGCCCCCGAGTTCAGCCGGGTCTCAGGCTCCCCCCGAACGTGACCCATCCCCCGCTCAATCCGACCGTGTTCACCCCCAGCCGGTAGCGGTGGCTCCAGGCGGAGGCGTCCACGTCGGGCCGGAGCCCGTGGGTGCGGCGGGCCTCGAAGGCGTCGCGGAAGTGGGCCGTCTCGGCACCCGTGCGGCTGTCGCGGGTTGGCACGACGCACCGCCGGCAGACGTTCACGGCCCGCAGCCGGACATCGCCGATCGTGAACTCCCGGGGCTCCGGCGGCGGGAGGTCGGCATAGGGATCGACCGGCAGGCCCGGCGGCAACTCGGCGAGCGACGGCGTTTCGGGCCGGGCGGGGCTCGCGAGCGTGTCTTCCCAGAAGGCGTCGCAGCCGCCGAGCTCGAGGTTCACGCGAAACCGCCGGCGGGCCTCGGCAAGATCAAGCGAGAACCAGCGGGCCACTTCGACGAGCGTGGCCGTCGCGGCGAGCGTCGGCCCGGCCGCGTCACGGTCGTCAGGATAGCCGCCGTCGGCCCGCTCCATGAGCATCACGCCGTAGCCCAAGGCCTCAGCGAGCCAGCCGCACGGGCCGGCCGCGCCGGGCACGAGCGGAAACACGTCGGCCGCGAGGCCTGCGAGCCGCTCGAGCCCGGGCACGGCACCGGCTGCGATCGCCGCCGGGTCGACCGCAAGCGCGATCACGTTGGGGCCGAGCGGCGGCAGGTCACCGCCGGGCGGCGGCGCCGCGGCCAGCCCCTCGATCCTGAAGTCCGCCCGGATCGCGTGCAGGAGGGGCGTGCGCTTGGCGTTCACGACCCGGCCCTCCAGGTCGACGAACTGCCAGCGGCGGTCGTGCTCCAGGCCGCCGCCGGCGAGCAACCGGGCCTCGGCAACCTCCACCCCGTCGAGGCTCTTCACGGGATAGACGGTGATCCGGTCGAGCGTGGGCATCACATCCTGAAGTTGAAGGTCTGCCAGAGCAGCCGCAGCAGCCACTGCCCCACCGTGCGGCTGCCCACCTTGATCCGGGCCGTGCCTCGCATGCCCGGCGTGAACACCCCCTCGGCGTCGTCGAGCGTCATCAGGGCCTCGTAGCTCGTCGAGATCGGCATCTCCCGCCCCGCCTCGTCGGTCTTGGTCGGCACGCCGCCCCCGGCCTTCACGCTCAGCCGCTCCGAGCCCGCCTCGATGTGCGTCTCCGCCAGCTGCTCGACCTTGCCCGAGAACGTCCGCGACGGAAAGGCGTCGATCTTGAGGTCCACCGGCTGGCCCAGCTTCACGAACTCCACCTCGGTCTGGTCCACCACCATCACCGCCTCGAACCGCTCGCGGTCGCCGATCATGCAGAACACGGTGCCGGGCGTAAACGTGGCCCCGAGGTTGCGCTTGCTCAGCGCGCTGCCGCTCCAGGCCGAGAGCCGGCCCGAGGGGTCGGGCCGCGCCGGCACGTCGGGGGCCGGCAGCACCACGCCGTCCCGCGGGGCCACGAGCACGAGCTCGGCCCGGTCGCGGCGCTTCCGCTCGAGCTGCTCGGTGACGCTCTTGAGCGTCTCCTGCACCGTGCCGAGCTCGAGCGCGGCCGCCGGATCATTGAACCGCTCCCGCTGCAGGCTCGCCAGCCGGCTCTCCGCCTGCACGAGCCGCCCCTCGAGATCGGCGATCTCGAGGTCGAGCTCCGGGCTCGAGAGCACCGCCAGCCGCTGGCCGCGGCGGACCTCCTCGTCGGCCTTCACGAGCAGCTCTTCGAGCCGCCCCGCCTCCGAGACATAGACCGTCTCCTCGCCGCGAGGCCGCAGCTCGGCGGAGCACCAGACCCGCTGTGGCAGCGGGATCAGCGCGATCGCCGCGGCCACGAGGCCGGCCACCACGCAGGTCACGACCAGATTGACGGCCTTCACCTCGTCTCGCCTCCCGGGCACCTTGAGGAACTTGATCATCCCCTGGATCGGCTTGACCACCAAGCCCCAGAGCGCCGCCCCGGCCAGCACCTGGCCGATCACCTGCAGGCGGTAGGGCTTGAAGACGTTCCACACGAAGAGAAAGATCGAGAGCGTCACGAACCAGCCGTACAGGCTCGAGGCCACGGCGTAGAACGCGAACCAGCCCAGCCGCCGCTGCGGGAGGAAGGGATCCTCCGGCTGCTTGATCCCCAGGCACCACTTCGAGGCCAGCCGCCCCAGGATCGTGGTCGCCTTCTGGCGGAGGTTCGGGATCTCGAGCACGTCGGAGAGGATGTAGTAGCCGTCATAACGCAGCAGCGGGTTGGCGTTGAACAGGATCGTCGACACGCTCGAGACGAACATCACGTCGAGGCAGAGCTGGTTGAACACGCCCGGGTGCGAGTTCCACCACAGGAAGGTGGCGATCGCCGCCATGATCACCTCGACGTACATCCCGGCCGCCCCGATCGCCGCCCGCTTCCACTTGTTGGGCAGCATCCAGCTGTCGGAGACGTCGCAGTAGAGGCAGGGGGTGAACACCAGGAGCATCACGCCCATCTCGTGGCACTCCCCACCGTAGTACTTGCAGGACAGCCCGTGGCCGAACTCGTGGATCACCTTCGTCAGGCCCAGGGCGATCGCCAGATAGAGCCAGTTGCCGGCCGCGAAGAACTGGTTGAACTCAGGCAGCTTCGAGCGGAAGACGTCGAAGTTGACGAGCACGAGCAGGAGTGCCGAGAGGGCGAAGGTCATGAAGACCGCGATCGCCGGCGGCGAGAAGATCCAGCCCAGCCAGGGATTGAGGCGGTCGAGCAGCCGGTCGGGGTCGATGCCGCGGAACCGCATCGCCATCACGTTCGAGAGCCAGGCGACCCACTCCTTCCACTTCCGCTGCCGCCGCCGCTCGAAGAGCTGGGGCCCCTGCCCCGGACGGTCGCCGATCACGAGCCCGGAGCGGTGGAGCGTGCTCACGAACCGGGCCAGCTCCTCGACCGTGATCCGCCGCGGCGGAAACCGCTCCTCGAACCGGTCCTTGAGCGTCTCCAGGCTGGCCTGCCCGTCGAGCATCTCCAGCAGCGCGTATTCCTCCGGGCGAAACCGGAAGTAGTGCAGCGAGATCGGATCCTTGACGACGAACCAGGCCTGCCCCTGGTAGACCTGCCGGGTGACCTGCAGGTCGCCCCGCTTCCGCAGGCCGACCGACCGCGTCGTGCTCGAGCGGAACGCCTCGGCCGTGGCCATCGCGGGGCTACTCCGTGGTCCGCTTCCGCTCGGCCGGTGGCAGCGGCGACTGGCCGGAGTGGACCGTCATCGTCACGAACTGCCCCGCCCGCAGGAGCCACTCACGATCGTCCTGGCGGTTGTCGACCTCGGCCAGCACGCGGTAGCTGCCGCTCTCCATCCGCGGCCGCACGTTGACGATCCGGCCCTGGAAAGTCTCCCGCCGGTCGCCGGCCAGGCGGGCCTCCACGGTCACCGGGCGGTCGCGGACGTCGGCCGGGTTGAACCGCGTGGCATCGACGAAGCCCTCCACCTTGAGCCGGTCGGTGCGGATCACCCGGGCCAGCGGGTCGCCGGGCTGGAGCCATTCCCCCTCGTGCGGAAACACCTCCTCCACCTCGCCCGCGAGCGGCGAGCGGATCACCCGCCGCTCGATCGCGCTCTCGGCAGCCTCCACCTCGACGCCCTTGCTCGTGGCCTCGAGCGCCGCGAGCCGCCGCTCGAGTTCGGCCTGCTCGATCTGCAGGCCCGTCTTCTCCCACTCGAGCTTGAGCCGCTCGAGCTCCACGTCGGTGACCGACCCCGGAATCCGGTCGGCCGATTGCTTGGCCTTGAGGAACGCCATCTCCGCCACGCCCTGCGCCTTCTGCGAGTAGCGGACGTCGACATCACTCTCGGCCTTGGCGAGCGTCTGGTCGTGATCGGCCTTGGCCCGGCGCTTCTCCATCTGCGGCTGGTCGGCGTCGATCCGAGCGAGCACCTCTCCTTCGGCGACCACGGCCCCCTCGCGGATCGCGAGCTCAACGATCACGCCTGCCTCACGGGCCGGCACCTTCACCTCCTCGATGAGCGAGACGAGGCAGCCCTCGAGCACCGGCTCGGCAGCAACAACCGGCACGCCACAAGCACAAGTCCATACACCACCCACCAATGCCACCACCAGCGCCACAAACGACGGAGCCAGCCGGGGGTCGCGCGCAGCCGCCGGTGCATTTTGACTGCCCGAGTTGGCCCACCATGCCGACCGAGTTCGCAACGTCAAAATCCGCCGGCGGCGAGCACGTGCCCCCGGTTGGCGGCGGGCATCCGCCGGTGCACTCTGACTGCCCGAGTTGGCCCACCATGCCGACCGAGTTTGCAACGTCAAAATCCGCCGGCGGCGAGCACGAGCCCCCGGCTGGCGGCGGGCAGCCGCCGGTGCATTCTGACTGCACGTATTGGCCCGCCATGCCGACCGAGTTTGCAGCGCCAAAATCCGCCGGTGGCGATCACGTGCCCCCGGCTGGTGGTGCGTACGGTTCTTGTTGCAGCACGGGCAACCCGCGTCGCCCGCGGGCTGGAAGCCCGCGGCTACGAGACGGTCCGACGAGGTCATGGCGGCGGGGGAAGAGACGTTCGAGCGGGTCACGCGAGAGTGCTCCTACCAGAGGCGGAACAGGATCTGGGTCTGGATGAACGAGAGCAGGTCGTGGAACCAGACGTAGCCGAGCGGCCGCTTGCCGCAGGCGATCCGGGCCGTCACGCTCGCCCCGGCGCCGAGTTCCTCCTTCTCGTGCCGCTCGGGATCGATCGTGACCCGCACGAGTACGGTGTTGCCGTCCTCGCCGCGGACCTCGGCCTGCTCGTGGATCTCCCGCACCATGCCGCGGTGGCGGGTGCCGGGGTCGGTGGCCAGGATGTAGTCGACCTCGAGGTCGCGGCCGGCCGCCCTGGCCTCCTGCGCCGCCCGGTTCACGTGGCCGAGCCGGTCGTCGGGCATGTGGACCTCGAGTTCCCAGGGGCCCGTCTTGTCGGCGATGCTCAGGAGCACCTGCCCCTTCTCCACCGGCCGCAACAGCAGCCGGTCGCGGACCTGCCAGGTGACCACCACGCCGTCGATCGGGCTCGTCACCTCGAGATCGGCACGCCGGGCCTCCCAGAGCTTCCGCTGCTCTTCGAGGCTCTCGATCTCCCGCTGCAACTGCCGGGCCCGGCCGTCGAGCCGCACCTTTTCGTCGGCGGAGATCTTCTCGTCCTCCAGGAGCGATCGCCGGGTGGCCCGCAGCTGCTCCTCGCTCGAGGCCTTGCGGCCGAGCACGTCGGCGAGCGCCACGTCCACCTCGGTGTTGCGCAGCCGGGCGAGCTGCTGGCCCGCCTTGACGTCAGCCCCGTGCTCGACGCCCTGGGCGACCGACTCGACCACCCCGTCGATGCCCGCGAACACGTCGCGGCGGTGCACGGGCTCGAGTGTGCCCTTGCCTTCGAGCCGCAGTTCGGCCGGCACGAAC
>JBJTAA010000376.1:0-5678 GCA_046090525.1 Planctomycetota bacterium | reverse complement strand
CATCCTGCGTGATCCGGTCACGGAGTGACCGGACTCCTGAGGGAACCGGGTCAAAGCCCGCGCTGCATCCTGTGTGATCCGGTCACGGAGTGACCAGACTCCTGAGCGGAACCGGGTCAGAACCCGCGCCGCATCCTGCGTGATCCGGTCACGGAGTGACCGGACTCCTGAGGGAACCGGGTCAAAACCCGCGCCGCATCCTGTGTGATCCGGTCACGGAGTGACCAGACTCCTGAGCGGAACCGGGGCAAAACCCGCGCCGCATCCTGCGTGATCCGGTCACGGAGTGACCGGACTCCTGAGGGAACCGGGTCGCGTGGCGTGGCGGTCGAGTGCCCGTGGGTGGGCTGTCGGCCGCGGTTCCCGTATCCTGTCCTGGGTGCGTCCGTGTGACGGGTGCCCGCCGGGATTGCGATGGCCAGCAGCCTGCTCCTCCTGCTCGACGACATCGCCAGCGTCCTCGACGACGTGGCGACCATGACGAAGGTCGCCGCCAAGAAGACGGCGGGCGTCCTCGGCGATGATCTGGCCCTCAATGCCAAGCAGGTGACCGGCATCGATCCGGTCCGGGAGCTGCCGGTCGTCTGGGCCGTGGGCAAAGGCTCGGCCGTCAACAAGGCGATCCTCGTGCCGGCGGCCCTGCTCATCAGCTGGCTCGTGCCCTGGGCGATCCCGCCGCTGCTGATCATCGGTGGAGCGTTCCTCTGCTACGAGGGGGCCGAAAAGATCCTCCACGCAGTGCTGCACCGCGGCGGTCACGGTCACGAGACGGCCGGCGACCACGCAGGCGCCGAGCCCGAGGCTGCGAGTGAACGAAAGAAGATCGCGGGCGCCGTTCGCACCGACTTCATCCTCTCGGCCGAGATCATCGTGATCACGCTCGACCTCGTGGCCGGCAAGCCGCTGGTCACGCAGGTGGGCGTGCTGGTGGCGGTGGCGGTGTTGATGACGATCGGCGTGTATGGCCTGGTGGCGGCGATCGTGAAGCTCGACGACCTCGGCATGGCGCTGGCGGCCCGGCGGTCGGCCGGCATCGCCGCCCTCGGTCGCGGGATCGTGGCCGCCGCCCCCTGGCTGATGCGGGCCCTCTCGGTCGCGGGCACGGCGGCGATGTTCTTCGTGGGGGGCGGGATCATCGTCCATCAACTGCCCGCCGTGCACGATCTCATCCACCAGGGGCTCGCTCGCCTCGGCTTCGACGGCCACGCGGAGCCCACGGCCGCGGTGCAGCTCGCCCTCAAGTCGGCCGACGCCCTGTTCGGGTTGACGCTCGGCCTGGTGATCGTCGCCGTCATCGGGATCGGCCGCCGCGTCGCCGGTGGCCGGAAGGGAGAGACGGCGTGACCGGCCGGCCGGTCTCAGGGGTGCTCGTGGGGCTGGCGCTCGTCGCGGCCGCGTGGGCCGGCGATCTCACGCACGCGGCGTCGCCCGGCGGCGTTGCGACGACCACGTTCGCCCGCGGGCCGGGTTGGACGACCGCGCGGCTCATCGCGTCGCCGCACGCGACGCAGGCCGCCGCCGCCGACGCCCATCACGCCTACGCGATCTCGAATACCACGGTCGCCCAGTACGACCGCAGGACCGGCCGCCTGGTGGCCACGGGCACCGCGGCCGATGCCACGCACTTGAACAGCGGCTTCGTGCACGACGGCAGGGTCTACTGCGCCCACTCGAACTACCCCGCCGAGCCGCCGGAGAGCGACATCCGCGTCTTTGACCCCGCCACCGGCAGGCTCGAGGTGTTTCACCGGTTCCACGACCCGCCGGGCAGTCTCGTGTGGTGCGTCCGACGCGGGGGACGCTGGTGGTGCTGCTTCGCCTCGTATGGCGCGGCGAACGGACGCACCGTGCTCGTCGAGTATGCCGATGGCGGCCTCGACCGGGAGGTGAGGCGATTCACGTTTCCCCCCGCGGTCGTGGCCGACTGGGACGGAATGAGTGCCTCCGGCGGCATCTGGGACGGCGACACCCTGCTCGTCTCGCACCACCACTTCCCGGTGCTCTATCGCCTGAGCCTGCCGGCAGCGGGAGCAGAACTCGACTTCGTGGAAGCCCTGGCCTGTCCGTTCCCGGGGCAGGGGATCGCGGCGGACCCGGCCACCGGCGGCCTCGTGGGGATCGATCGGGTTCACCGCCGGCTCGTGTTCGCCGAGCGGGAGTAGGGGGGCAAATCCGTGGCGGCCGGCATCTTGCCCGCCGAAGCAAGCTCGCGTGGCGCGAGGATTCCGCGGGCAGGATGCCCGCGGCTACCCACGGGCATTCAGGGGTCGCGAGCCTGATTTGGCGGCCCCGATCCCACCTTGCTTTCCTGCGCGGTCCGGGGCTCTACTATTCATTGACGTTCCCCGGTGACGGCCGGGGAGGACATCCGTCCCGGCGGCGGCTTCGCAGTGGCCGTGCTGACCGGGTTCCTCGTAGCAAAGGAGGTGATTCAGTGACGCAATGTGACTGTACCGGAGGGCTGCTCTCGTAGCGGCACGTCGACGGGCCTGCCGTTGACGCAGCCCACCATCACCTCCGCCCGCGGTTCGCCCGGACAATCCCGGCGGCCCGGCTGAGGAGCCCGGCACCGCGTGGCCCCGAGGCGGATACCCACCTCGACCGGCGACGCGATGACGAGCGAAACCTACGGCTGCCGCCCCGCGGACTCCGCGGGGCGGCAGTTTTTTTGTGCGAGAGACCGATGGCAATCCCCGCCGATTCGTTGTCGAGAGAGGCAGACTGCAAGTCTGCCCCACGGTCGGGCGAACCCGCGCCCGTGGGGCAGGTTTGTAACCTGCCAATCCCCGCCGCCACGCTCCGCCTCGTCGAGCGACTGCGCGAGCCGGCCGCCTATCCACACCCGACCGGCGAGATCCGGCTGGTCGAGACCCACTGCTCGTGGGTCTTCCTCACGGGCCCCTTCGTCTACAAGCTCAAGAAGCCGCTCGATCTGGGCTTTCTCGACTACTCGACGCTCGAGCAGCGGCGACGATTCTGCGAGGAGGAGGTGCGGGTCAGCGGGCGGTTCGCCCCCGATCTCTACCTGGCCGCCGTCCCGCTCACCGGCTCGCCCGACGCGCCGCGGGTGGCGGGCGCCGGCCCGGCGATCGAGTGGGCCGTGAAGCTCGTGCAGTTCGACGAGGCCGACCGGCTCGACGCCCGCTTTGCGGCCGGCCGGCTCACGGCCGAGGACTGCGGCCGGTTGGGCGAGGCGATCGCGGCGGTCGAGGCCGGGCTGGCGGTCGCCGACCCGACCGAGCCGTGGGGCACGGCGGGGAGCGTGCACGATGCCGTCGCCGTCAACCTGCGGCAGCTGCGGGAGCGGCGGCCCGACGCGGCCGGGCGGGTGGGCAGGATCGAGACCTGGCTCTTCGGCCACCTCGGCGCCCTGGCGGGCGAGATCGAGCAGCGTCGGGCCGCGGGGCGGGTGCGCGAGTGCCACGGCGATTTGCACCTGGCCAACCTCGTGCTCCATGCGGGACGGATGACCGCGTTCGATGCGATCGAGTTCAGCCCGATGCTGCGCTGGATCGACGTGGCCAACGACGTCGCCTTTCTGGTGATGGATCTCGCGTCACGCGGGCGGCCGGACCTGGCCGCGCACGTCCGCAGCAGCTGGATGGAGTCGGCCGACGACCACGCCGCCGCCCGGGTGTTTCCCGTGTACGAGGTCTACCGGGCGGTCGTCCGGGCGGCCGTGGCCGCCCTGCGGGCCGGCGACACCGCCGCCGACCGGGCGGAGACCGACCGCTACCTGGCGCTCGCCGAGCGGCTGATGCGGCCGCGGCGGCCGACGCTCTTCGCGACGGTCGGCGTCTCGGGCAGCGGCAAGACCACGCTCGCGGCGAATCTGGTGGGGGCGGCCGAGGCCGTGCGCCTCCGCAGCGACGTGGAGCGGAAGCGGCTCGCCGGCATGCGGCCCACCGACCGGCCCGCCGACGCCGCGGCCGAGCGCGAGCTTTACGGCGCTGCGATGACGCGGCGGGTCTACGAGCGGCTGGCGGCGCTCGCGGGCGTGCTCGTGGGGGCGGGGTGGAGCGTGGTGATCGATGCCGCCTGCCTCGCGCGCTGGCAGCGGGAGCTGATCGCCGCGGCTGCCCGGAAGGCGGGCGTGCCGCTCGTCTGGCTCGAACTCGACGCGCCTGAAGCCGTCATGATCGACCGGGTGGCGGCCCGCCTGACCGCGGGGGGCGACGCCTCCGACGCATCGGTGGAGATCGTGCGGCGGCAACTGGCGTCGCGGGAGCCGATCGCGAACGACGAGCTCACTTCGGGCGAGCCTCGGGCCGACGGCTACCACGCGCGGCGCGTGCGGGTGACCGAGGCCGACGCCGACGCCGCGGCCCGGCTGGCAGCCACCTGAAAGGGGGCCGGGAGCTGCGGTTCGCCCCCTGGCCCCCGGGTGCTCGGCGTGGTCAACTGCCGCGCGGCTCCGGGCAGTTGGGCGACCCCGTGCGGCGGCTGACTGCGAACAGGGAACCGATTCGACCCATGCTGCCACTGCTCGTCATCGCGGTCGCGATCTTCGTGCTCGTGCTCCTCGTCGCCTGGGCGAAGGTGCATCCGTTCCTGGCGTTCATCCTCGTGTCGGCCGGGACGGCGATGGCGCTCGGCATGCCGCTTGGTGACGTGCCGGGAGCGATCCGGAAGGGCATGGGCGACATGCTCGGATCGCTGCTGGTGGTGATCGTGACCGGTGCGATGCTCGGCAAGCTGGTGGTGGAGAGCGGCGCGGCCCAGCGGATCGCCGACACGCTCGTCGCCGCCTTCGGCGAGGCACGCATCGGCTGGGCGATGGCCCTGACCGGGTTCATCGTGGGCATCCCGCTGTTCTACGGTGTGGGCTTCGTGCTGCTCGTGCCGATCATCGTTGCCGTGGTCTCCCGCTCGCGGCTGCCGCTCCTGACGGTGGCGATGCCGGCCCTGGCGTCGATGAGCGTGGCCCATGGCCTCCTGCCGCCGCACCCCGCGCCGACCGCGCTCGTCGCGTCGTTCCAGGCCGACATCGGCCTGACGCTCATCTACGGCATCCTGGTCTCGGTGCCCGCGCTGGTGCTGGCAGGGCCCGTGTTTGGAGCGACGCTGGGCAGCATCGCCGCCCGACCGCTCGCCGGCCTCGAGGCGACGCCGCTCCCCGCGTCCGCGTTGCCCGGCATCGCGACGAGCGTCCTGACCGCCCTGCTGCCGGCGGTGCTCCTCGTCGCGACCACCGCCGCCCAGTGGCTGCTCGCGAGCGACACGCCGGCCGCCGCCGCCCTGGCCTTCGTCGCCGACCCGGACGTGGTGATGCTCGTGGCCCTGGCGGTGGCCACCGTGACGCTCGGCCTGGCCCGGGGCCGGTCCCTCGCGGCCGTCATGCAGACGTTCGCCGGCGGGATCGGCGACGTGGCCTCGATGCTCCTCGTGATCGGCGGGTCGGGGGCCTTCAAGCAGGTGCTGCTGCAGACCGGGGTCAGCGGCGAGATCGGCGCGGTGCTCGAGGGGCTGCCGTTCGATCCGCTGCTGCTCGCGTGGGTGGTCACAGTGGTGATCCGACTGTGCGTGGGCTCGGTGAACGTCGCGGGGCTGACGGCCGCGGGCATTCTCGGACCGGTCGTGGCCGACGGCGGCGTGGACCCCAACCTGATGGTGCTCGCGATCGGCGCCGGCAGCCTGTTCGGATCCCACGTCAACGACGCTGCCTTCTGGCTGTTCAA
>JBJTAA010000375.1:0-3919 GCA_046090525.1 Planctomycetota bacterium | reverse complement strand
GCGGCTGGTGCCCACGACGGTGTAGCCGAGCCCGAGCAGGTGGGCGGCCAGATAAGCGCCGTCCTGGCCGCCGATGCCACAGATCACGGCGGTGCGGCCGGCAGGATCGCGGTCCGGTGCGAACGGGGGGGCTGCCATGGGGCGGGGACGGTAGCAGGCGGCCCGCCGGCCACGGAACGTCAGTTCTGCCCGGCAGGAAACGGCCCGCGGGGCACCGGCGGGGTGGGCCTCAGCGGGCCGCGAACCAGGCTGCCGTGCGGAAGAGCCCGTCGGCGAGGCCGATCTCCGGCCGCCAGCCGAGCACGGCGGCCGCCAGGCCCGCATCGACCAGGTTGCTCCGCAGATCGCCGGCCCGGGCAGGCCCATGCTCCGGCAGCGGCAGCGGCTGCCGCCGGCCGCGCGGGGCGAGTTCCTGCTCCATTGCGCCGCGAAGCATCGCCTCGAGTTCGTTGACGTCGGTGCCTTGTCCGGTGCCGATGTTGAGGCTCGTGAGCGAGCCGGGCTGGACCACGGCCCGGTCGGCGGTGAGGGCCTGCAGATTGGCCCTGGCCACGTCGGGCCCGTAGACATAGTCGCGGACGTAGCGGCCGTCGCCGTTGATCCGCGCCGGCTCGCCGGCCAGGAACTTCCGGCAGAAGATCGCCACCACGCCCGCCTCGCCGTGCGGGTTCTGGCGGGGACCGTAGACGTTGGAGTAGCGGAGGGCGACGGCCGTGAGGCCGTGCTCGCGGGCGTAGAACTCGAGGTAGCGCTCGCCCACCCACTTCGTGATCCCGTATGGGCTCACCGGGCCGGCGGGCGTCGTCTCGGGCGCCGGCGCCGTCACGTCGCCATACAGGACGCCGCCACTGGAGGCGAACACGAACCGGCCGGCGCCGTGGCGAACCGCGGCATCGAGGACGTTGATCAGGCCGACGACGTTCACCCGCGCGTCGAAGGCCGGTTCGCGGACCGAGCGGCTCACCGACATCTGTGCGGCCTGGTGGCAGACGGCGTCCGGCCGCTCGGCCGCGAAGACCCGCTCCACCGCCTCGGCGTCGGCGATGTCCGCCACGTGGAGCTGCACCCCGGCCGGGAGGTTGTCCCGCGAGCCGCTGGAGAGATCGTCGAGCACGCTCGGGGCATGGCCGGCGGCCAGGAGCGCGTCGACGATGTGGCTGCCGATGAAGCCGGCGCCGCCGGTGATCAGAATGTTCATGGCAAGCCGCCGAGGTCACCGACCCCGGAGGGGCGCGTCGCCGCCGGCGGCGGGTGTCGCTAGCATACGCCCCGCGCCCCCGATTCCGCAGGGAGCCGCCGGCCCGAGCCATGATCCTGATCCACGAGCATTACACGTCGTCCGATCCGGTCCGCGCCGCGGAACTGGACCGGGTCCGGGAACTCAACGCCGTCGCCGGCGTGTTCGAGGAGATCGTGCCGGTGTCCGATGGCGGCCGCCGCTCGTTCGCCGACCTTTTCGCCCTCGCCGCCCGGCGGTTCCCCGGGCGGGTCTGCGCGATCGCCAACGCCGACATCGCCTTCGACGAGTCGCTCCACGCCGCGGCCGACCTGCTCAGGCGGACGGAGCGGCCGCTCCTGGTGGCGCTCACCCGCTGGGACGATGCCTCGGGCCCGTCGATGGAGGGCAGGGTCGATCCGCGGCGGTGGCGGTTCTACTCGCAGTCGCAGGACACGTGGCTGTTCGTCGCCGGTGCGCTGCCGGCCTTCGAGGCCGGCTTCACGCTCGGGATCCCCGCCTGCGAGAACCGGCTGGCCTACGAGGCCTTTCGCGCCGGCATCGCGGTGGCCAACCCCGCCCTGTCCGTCCGCTCCTGGCATCACCATGCCTCTGGCACGCGGTCCTGGAAGCTCACCGACGCCTATCGCGGGCCGCTTTACTTTCCCCGGCTGTCCACCGCGGATCTGACCGAGTTCGAGGGCTACGTGCTCGACCGCAGCGGCTGGCGGACCCGCAAGGCGGTCGTGCGCTGCTGACCCGACCGCCGCCGGCCGCGGCGGGTCGCGCGAATGTTTGACCGAGCTGCCCGGGGGCGTATCCTCGAAAGGATGGCCGGTCGTTCGGCCTGGCGGCGCCTCCTTCGGCGCGGCAGGCACCGGCCGGAGGGTGCTGTGGAGGCCGACCGGCGGCCGACGGAGGTGCGACGTGATGCGACGTGCGACCGCCGGCTTCAGTTTGGTCGAACTGCTCGCCGTGGTGGCGATCCTCGGCACGCTCGTGTCGCTCTCCCTGCCAGCGGTGCAGACGGCCCGTGAGGCGGCCCGCCGCGCGTCCTGCTCGAACAACCTGCGGCAGATGGGCGTCGCGATCGCGAACTACGAGTCGGCGCGGCGCGCGTTTCCGCCCGGTGACGACGCATTCACCCGCCGCCACCATGCCTGGAGTTCCTACATCCTGCCGTTCCTGGAGGAGCGATCGACGGCCGCGCGGATCGACTACGCCCGCCCCTGGAACGATCCGCGGGGCAATGCCGACGCGGCCGACGCGATCGTCTCCACCTATGTCTGCCCGAGTGGCATCCAGATGTTTCCCGGCAAGCAGGACTATGGCGGCGTCCTGGGCACGAGCGTCATGCTCGACGAGGGCGAACCGCTACCGGAGGGTTGGGAGCACGGTGGCGTGCTCTATGCCACCAGTGAAGACTGCCCCCGTCCTTGCCGAGCCGCCGAGGTGACCGACGGGTTGTCGCGAACGCTGCTGGTGAGCGAGGGCGTCGATCGCGGCTATCGTGAGATGGATGGCGACGCCCTGATCGGCAACTCCCGCTGGGCCTGCGGCACCAACTGCTTCCTGCACAACTCGCCGGTGCTGAACACCAAGGAGGTCGACGGATTTCGCAGCAACCACCTCGGTGGCGTCCACGGACTGTATGGCGACGGCCACGTCTCGTTCATGGCCGACGCGACCATGCCTGAGGCCCTGAGGGCGATCTGCACCAAGGCCGGCGGGGAGTCGCCGGCAGAGGTTCCCTAGGTTCGCCAGCCTCGCAAACCCGGTTTTTCTTCGGATTTGGAAGCGATTTTGACCGGGTGCAAATCGTCTGTACCATAAACCGGTTGGCGTTCCGGGGACGCAGATTTCCCGACTCCTGACGTTTTTGGCAGTTCCACTCAGCTTCGTTCCGTTTCACGTCGCGACTCTCAACTCTGATTTGAAAGGAAGTTCCGCATGTCCCGCCGCAGCCTCGTCGTCGCCGCCTCGGTGGCCCTGCTCTTCGCCTTGTCCGCCTCTGTGTTCGCCGGTGGCGGCGGTGGTGGTTCCAAGGGCAGCATCCCGGTCCGCATCAAGAACGTGGGCGTTGATCCCGTGGGCGTGAACGCGATTTCCGGATCGGCCACGGTCGATTCGCTCACCAGTGGCGCGCGGGTGCTCGCCGCCAACGGCATCGCACAGTTCGGCGTCAAGAAGGGCAACTTCACCGCCGTCGCCGCCGACCCCAACAACCCGCTCGTGACGAACAGGGTGCGGACCTTCAGCACCCGTGAGTTCAAGACGATCTATCTCTACGCCCAGCAGGACGGCACGGCGGCCACGCTCGTCGGCGCCCCCGGCGGCGTGAAGTTCTAGGCCTCGTCCGGGTGATCATTCACGCGGCGGGCGGATCGGCGACCGGTCCGCCCGCCGCGGTGTTTTCGGCAGCCACCCGGCGGCCGACGGACGCGGGAATCCGCAGCGATGAACGAGGCGCCAGGAGCGAACGGCCCGTCGGACCGACTGTGGCCGGCGCTTGCCTGGCTGGTGGCGATCGTCGCGACCGCGGTGCTCGTGGCGGCGCCGTGGCTCGATGAGCGACTCTTCGCCGCCGGCTGGCTGGGCATCGCAGCGGGCCTGGCGCTCGCCGCCGGTCGTCGCGGCTGGCGGAGTGAACTGGCGGTGCTCGCGTCGGCGGTGATCGCCATCACGCTGGCGTTCCATTGGACG
>JBJTAA010000374.1:0-33427 GCA_046090525.1 Planctomycetota bacterium | reverse complement strand
GCACGTCCTTGCCCGCCACCTCGTCGGCCACGACGGAGCCGTCGATCCCGCCGTTCTCTGCGATCTGACGGATCGGGGCCTCGAGGGCGTGGAGCACGATGTCGACGCCGATCTTTTCGTCGCCCTTGGCCTGGGAGCGGGCCTTCTCGACCGCCTCGCGGCAGCGGAGCAGGGCCACACCGCCGCCCGGGACGATGCCCTCCTCGACGGCCGCCCGGGTCGCGTGGAGCGCGTCCTCGACGCGGGCCTTCTTCTGCTTCATCTCGGCCTCGGTGCCGGCGCCGACCGACACGATGGCCACGCCGCCGGTGAGCTTCGCGAGCCGCTCCTGGAGCTTCTCGCGGTCATACTCGCTCTCGGTGGCCTCGATCTGGTTGCGGATCTGCTGCACGCGGGCCTGCACGTCGGCCTGCTTGCCTGCGCCCTGCACGATCGTGGTCTCGTTCTTGTCGACGGTGATGCTCTTGGCCTTGCCGAGGTGCGAAAGATCGAGGCTCTCGAGCTTGAGCCCGAGGTCTTCGCTGATCAGCGTGCCGCCGGTAAGCACGGCAATGTCGCCGAGCATCGCCTTGCGGCGGTCGCCGAAGCCAGGGGCCTTCGCCGCGCAGATGTTGAGCACCCCGCGTAGTTTGTTCACCACCAGGGCGGTGAGCGCGTCGCCGTCGATGTCTTCGGCGATGATCAGGAACGGCTTGCCCGACTGGGCCACCTTCTCGAGCAGCGGGAGCAGATCACGCAGGTTCGAGATCTTCTTCTCGTGGATCAGGATCAGCGCGTCGTCGAGTTGGCAGTCCATCTCGGCGGTGCGATTGATGAAGTAGGGGGAGATGTAGCCCTTGTCGAACTGCATGCCGTCGACGAACCGGACCTCGGTGTCGGTGGTCTTGCCCTCCTCGACCGTGATCACGCCGTCCTTGCCTACCTTCTGCAGCGCCTTGGCGAGCAGGTCGCCGATCGCCCGGTCGTTGTTGGCGCTGATCGCCCCGACCTGGGCGATCTCCTCGGGCCGCTCCACCTTGCGGGCCAGGTCGCCCAGCCGGGCCACCGCCGCGTCGACGGCCTTCTCGATGCCCCGCCGCACGGCCGTCGGGTTGCTGCCCGCCGCCACGTTCCGCGTGCCCTCCCGGAAGATCGCCCGGGCGAGCACGGTGGCCGTGGTGGTGCCGTCGCCCGCGAGATCGGAGGTCTTCGAGGCCACCTCGTTGACGAGCTTGGCGCCCATGTTCTCGAAGGCGTCCTCGAGATCGACCTCCTTGCTCACCGTCACGCCGTCCTTGGTGACGGTGGGCCCGCCAAACGACTTGTCGATGATCACGTTGCGGCCGGTCGGCCCCATGGTCACGGCCACGGCACCGGCGAGCTTCTCCACGCCCTTGAGCAGCTTGGCGCGGGCGGTGTCGTCGAACATCAGTTGCTTGGGCACGGCTACGATCTCCTCGGAAGACGGTGTGTGGGTTCGTTGCGGAACGTTTGACTCGGTCTCACCGGCTGGCGCCAAACCACGGCGCCGACCGGGCGACGAGGGCCCTGGAGGCCCCCTCGCGATCAGGCAAGCACCTTGGCCAGGATGTCGCTTTCCCGCAGGATCTTGACCTCGTGGCCGTCGACCTCGATGTCGCTGCCCGAATACTTGCCGTAGATGACCTCGTCACCGACGGCCACGGCGAGCGGCGAACGCTGGCCGTTCTCGAGCAGCTTGCCCGGGCCCAGCGCCACCACGTGGCCGCGCTGGGGCTTCTCCTTGGCGGTGTCGGGAAGGACGATCCCGCCCGCGGTCCGCTCCTCGGCCTCGACCGGTTCCACGACCACGCGGTCATCGAGCGGGCGAATCTTCAGGTTCTTGGCTGCCATGTTCAGGGTTCTCCAAAAGGGGTGTTGGTGAAAACGTTCGTGCCTCGCTCCCGGCGGGGCGTCACATCATGCCGGGCATGCCGCCCATGCCTCCCATACCGCCCATGCCGCCGCCCATCCCGTGGTGGTCGTGGCCGTCGCCACCCGACTCTTCCTCCTCCTTCGGGATCTCGGTGATCAGGGAATCGGTGGTCAGGAGCAGCGCCGCCACGCTAGCCGCGTTCTGCAGGGCCGTCCGCACCACCTTGGCGGGGTCGATCACGCCGGCTGCGACCAGGTCGCCATACTCGCCCTTGTCGGCGTCGTAGCCGTCGTTCTTGCCCTTCATGTTCCGCACCCGGTTCACGACCACGGAACCGTCCACGCCGGCGTTCTCGGCGATCGCCGTGAGCGGATACTTGAGCGCGTGCCTGACGATCGTGGCGCCGAGCCTCTCGTCCCCGTCGAGGTCGAGCTTCTCGATCGCCTTCTCGCTCCGCAGCAGGGCCACGCCGCCGCCCGGCACGATGCCCTCGGCCAGGGCCGCCTGCACCGCGCTCTTGGCGTCGTCGATCAGCGCCTTCCGCTCCTTCATCTCCGTCTCGGTGACGGCCCCGACGTTGATCTGGGCCACGCCGCCGGCCAGCTTGGCGAGCCGCTCCTGAAGCTTCTCGCGGTCGTAGTCGCTGGTCGTCTTCGTGATCTCGTCGCGGATCTGGGCCACGCGGCCGTCGATGGCCGACTTGGTGCCGGCCCCGCTCACGATCGTGGTGTTCTCGGCCTCCACGATCACCTTCTTGGCCCGCCCGAGGTCGCTGAGCTTCACGCCGTCGAGCGCGATGCCCAGATCCTTGAAGATGGCCTGGCCACCCGTGAGGACAGCGATGTCGCCGAGCATCGCCTTGCGGCGGTCGCCGTAGCCCGGCGCCTTCACGGCCACCGAGTGGACGATGCCGCGGAGCTTGTTGACCACGAGCGTGGCGAGCGCCTCGCCCTCGACGTCCTCGGCGATCACCACCAGCGGCTTGCCCGCCTTGCTGATGGCCTCGAGCAGCGGCACCAGGTTCTTGGCGGCCGAGATCTTCTCCTCGTAGACGAGGATGTAGGGATTCTCGAGCTCGCAGACCTGGCTCTCGGCGTCGGTCACGAAGTGGGGCGAGAGGAAGCCACGGTCGAACTGCATGCCCTCGACCACGTCCACGGACGTCTCGGCCTGCTTGCCCTCCTCGACCGTGATCACGCCGTCCTTGCCCACCTTGAGGAAGGCCTCGGAGAGGACGTTGCCGATCGTCGGATCGTTGTTGCCGGCGATCGTGGCGATCTGGGTGAGCTCCTTCTTGTTCTTCTCGTCGACCTTGGTGGCCATGGCGAGCACGGCCTTGGAGACCGCCTCGACCGCCTTGTGGATGCCGCGGGCCAGGGCCATCGGATCGGCCCCCGCCGCGATCATCTTCAGGCCTTCGCGGTAGATGGCCTCGGCGAGCACGGTGGCCGTGGTGGTGCCGTCACCGGCGACGTCGTTGGTCTTGCTGGCCGCCTCCTTGACGAGCTGGGCACCGAGATTCTCGTAGGGATCCTCGAGATCGATGTCTTCGGCCACGGTGACGCCGTCCTTGGTCACCTTGGGGGAGCCCCAGCCCTTGTCGAGCACCGCGTTGCGGCCGCGGGGGCCGAGCGTGCTCTTCACCGCGCGGGCGAGCTTCGAAACGCCGGCAAGCAGCGGCTGGCGGGCCTCATCGTCGAACACCATTTGTTTTGCCACGACAACATCTCCTCCGGAGGGCTGGGGCCAAACCGCGGTCGTCCGCGACCGTTTTGGCAGGCCCATGACGGGTTGCCCCAGAGGAATGCAACCCGCGTGCCGCAGCAGCCGAGGCCCCGGATCACCCGGGAAAAACTGCTAAAAAAACCCGGCTCCAGGGCGCTCCGAGTTCAGCCCGTGCCGTTTTGGCAGGGTCTGAGGTGGCCTCGAGCCGCGGCACGCCCAGGAGCCCGGTCACGCCCTAGGAGCCCGGTCACGCCGTGACCGGGTCACGCCTCGTCACGCCCAACTGTCGCGCGGCTCGGGGTCGCCCGTGCCCCGTCGCCGGACGTTCGCTCCGGCCATCCTGGCCTCCGCTCACTCGGACCTGGCTGCGCTTCGCCATCCATGGCTTCGCTTGCCAGCTACGCCGGCTCCAGGGCACGGGCGACCCCTCGCAGGCCCGTGGCAGCATCAGTAGCCGCGGGCATCTTGCCCGCGGAATTCTCGCCGGACCTCACCTGTCGTCGGCAGGCTCCAAGCCTGCCCCACGGACGGCGGTGGGCCCGATCCGCCCGGCCTCACGGCGCCCAGTCGATGTCGCCCTCCAGGCCGCGGCAGAAGGCGGCCAGCAGGTCCGCGGCGCGGTCGGCGTCGTCGAGCGAGACCATCTCGACGGCCGAGTGCATGTAGCGGTTGGCGATGCTCACCAGGCCCGTGGCCACGCCGGACCGCGTGGTCTGCAGGGCGTTGGCGTCGTTCGGGGTGGCCCGGCCGCTGGCCGCGAGTTGGACGGGGATTCCGCCGGCCGCCGCCACCTTGAGCAGCCGGTCGACGACATGCGGATTCATGTTGGGGCCGCGATAGACCACCGGGCCCTTCCCGAGGCCGAGGTCGCCCTCGCTCTTCTTGTCGATCGTCGGACAGTCGGTGGCGTGCGTCACGTCCACGGCGATCGCAACCGTGGGATCGACCCCGTGCGCGCTGGTCTGCGCGCCCCGCAGGCCGATCTCCTCCTGCACGGTCGAGGCCACGAACAGGCTGCAGGGCAGGGGACCGGCCGCCACCGCCCGGCGGAAGCCCTCCAGCACGACCCACAGCCCGATCTTGTCGTCCATGGCCACCGAGACGGCCCGGCCGTTGCGGAGTTCCTGGGCCTTGAACTCGAGCGTGATCGAGTCGCCCACCCGCACGGCGCTCTCGCAGTCGGCCTTGTCGGTCGCGCCGATGTCGATCCAGAGGTCCTTCATCTTCGGCACCTGCTTCCGCTCGTCCTCGGTGAGCAGGTGGATCGGCTTGCGGCTCATCACGCCCGGCACCGGCCCGTTGGCCGTCCAGATCGTGACGCGGGCCCCGATCAGCTGGATCGGATCCCAGCCGCCGATCGGCTGCACCGAGATGAAGCCCTCGGAGTCGATGTATTGCACGATCAGGCCGATCTGGTCGCAGTGGCCCGCCAGCATCATCCGCTGGCTGCCCGTCCCCCGCTTGCCGCCGATGACGTTGCCATGCGAGTCGGTCGTGACCGTGTCGGCACAGCCCGCCAGATAGTCGCGGACGAGCTTCTGCACCGGCTGCTCGTAGCCCGAGGCGCTCGGCGTGTGAAGGAGGCTCCAGAGAAACTCACGGGCGGCGGACTCCATCGGCGGGGGGCTCCTGGGCTGTGGGGGCGGGGGCAACGGTCGGGTGGAACACCAAGTCATACCCGCTCATCGGCTGGCCGTCTGCGCACGGCGGGCTCGCGGTGAGGCCGCGTGAGGGCCAGGGGAGCGGGCGACTTGTGGGCGGCCGCAGGGCAGGGCTATCGTGAGCTATCCACCTCGGGGCCGATCGCATGCGGGCCAGGCTGATTCTCAATGGCAAGAAGGCCGGCCGGCCCGACGTGCGGGCCGCCGTGATCGCTGTCCGCGAGGCCGGGCACGATCTCGAAGTCCGCGTCACTTGGGAACGGGGTGACGCCGCCCGGCTCGTGGCCGAAGCCGCCCACGAGGGCGTGGACCGCGTGATCGCCGGCGGCGGCGACGGCAGCGTCAACGAGGTGGCCGCGGGGCTCGCGGCGCTCGAGGCCGCCCGGCGGCCCGCCCTCGGCATCCTGCCGCTCGGCACGGCCAACGACTTCGCGACGGCCTGCGGCATTCCGGCGGAGCCGGAGGCGGCCCTCCTGCTGGCCGTCCGGGGAGGGCCCGTGCCCGTCGACATCGGCCGCTGCAACGACGCGGTGTTCGTCAACGTGGCCTCGGGCGGCTTCGGCGCGGAGATCACCGCCGACACGCCCCTGCCGCTCAAAAACTTTCTGGGTGGTGGTGCCTACACGCTGATGGGCCTGCTCAAGGCGATCGACTTCCGGCCCTACGAGGTGACGATCCGCACGCCGGCCGGCGTGGTGGAGGGCGGCTTCGTCGTGGCGGCGATCTGCAACGGTCGCCAGGCCGGTGGCGGGCAGGCCCTCGCCCCCACGGCCCTGATCGACGACGGGCTGCTCGACGCGGTCTTCCTCCGTCCGTTTCCGGTCACGAGCGTGCCGCAGGTGATCGACGAGTTGCTGCACCGGCGCGACGACGGCGTGTTCGCGGTGCACCGCCGGCTTCCCTGGCTCGAAGTCGAGGCCGCCGCGGCCGTGCCGGTGAACCTCGACGGCGAACCCATGCGGGCCAGCCGGCTGCGGTTCGCCTGCGAGCCGGGGAGCCTGGGCCTGATCGTGCCGCCCGACTGCCCGTGCCTGGGTGGGACGCCGCCGCGACCGTAACGCGGGATACCGCAGGCCGGCGAGTCGGTCTGGCAGCCCGGGATCGCGCAGCGGATGCTATTCTTCCGCCCGCGCTTCTCTATCGGACCTGCAAGACCGCACCGCCGGCCCCACCCATGAGCCCATCCGCTCCGCCGCGGTCCGCCGACCGCATCCACGGCATCCTCACGCCCCACATGGTGCCGCTGGCAGCCGACGGCTCGATCGACGAGCCTGAGCTCCGCCGCTACGTGGACTGGCTGATCGCCAGGGGCGTGCATGGCCTGTACCCCAACGGTTCGACGGGCGAGTTCACCCGCTTCAGCGTCGAGGAGCGCCGCCGGGTGATCCGGATCGTCTGCGAGCAGGCCGCCGGCCGGGTGCCCGTGCTCGCCGGGGCGGCGGAGGCCAACGTGAAGGAGACGCTCGCTGCCTGCGAGGCCTACCGCGGCTACGGGGCGCGAGCGGTGGCGATCGTGTCGCCGATCTATTATCGGCTCTCGCAGGAGAGCATCCTCGCCTACTTTCGCGAGATCGCCCGCTCGAGCCCGATCGACGTCACGCTCTACAGCATCCCGATGCTCGCCAGCCCGATCGAGCTCGACACGGTCCGCCGCCTGGCGGAGCACGAACGAATCATCGGCATCAAGGATTCCTCGGGCGATCTCCCGGGCATGATGCGGCTGATCGCGGCGGTGCGGCCGATGCGGCCCGACTTCGTGTTCATGACCGGCTGGGAAGCGGCGCTCGTGCCGATGCTGCTGGCCGGCTGCGACGGCGGCACCCATGCGACCAGCGGCGTCGTGCCGGAACTGACGCGGGCGATCTACGACCTGACCCGTGCGGGCAGGATCGCCGACGCCTTCACCCTGCAGTATCGACTGCTCGACCTCTTCGACCGGATCTTCGCCGCCGGGGATTTTCCCGAGGGATTCCGGCTGGCCGCGGAACTGCGGGGCTTCCGGTTCGGCAGCGGCCGCCAGCCGTTGGCGGAGGGGCAGCGGGCGCGGCTCGCCGCCGCCGCCGGCGGCATCGCCGAGCGGATCGAGGCCGTGCTCGTGGATCTCGGCAGGTCGACCCACGACGCCCCGCCCGGCTGAAGCGCCGCCGGCTCAGCCGCTTCGGTCGAGCCGGTAGGCCGCCGCGAGCCGGGCGAACGCCGCCGCCGAGCCGCCGGCATCGAAGGGACTGTGACGATCGGCGGCCAGTTCGTCGGCCATGATCGCGGCCACGTCGTCGGCCACGCCGGCAGCGGCGGCGGCGTCGAGAAACAGCCACCGCGAGCGGCGGGCGAGCACGTCCTCGACCGTGCGGGCGAACTCGTGCCGCACGGCGAACCGGACCATCGCCTCGGTGAGGCCCGGCAGCAGCTCGCGGCCTGCGCCCGGGAGCGCCGCGACGACCGCCGCCTCGCACCCGTAGAGATGAAGCCCGGGCGGAGCCGAGAGCGGCACCGTGGCCGTGCCCGACGCCGGAGCGCCCACGAGCCGGAGCGTGCGGGTCACGCCGGCCGGTCGCTCCGGGAGCAGCCCGGCCGTGAAGCAGGCCGCGAGCACGTCTTCGGCCATCGCGCGATACGTGGTCCACTTGCCGCCGGTGACGGTCACGAGGCCGTGCCGCGAAATCTCGATCGCGTGCTCCCGGGAGATCCGCTTGGTGTCGCGGTCGTCAGCCCGCGGCGGCTTCACGAGCGGCCTCAGACCGGCCCAGGCGCTCAGGACATCGCCCCGACGGGGTGGTCGGGCCAGGTAGTTGGCCGCCTCGGCGAGGATGAAGTCGACCTCCTCGGCGAGCGGCCGTGGCTCGAGCGGCAGGTCTTCTCGCGGCGTGTCGGTCGTGCCGAGGATGACCTTCCCCAGCCAGGGCACCGCGAACAAGACGCGGCCGTCGCTCGTCCGCGGCACGATCAGGGCCCGTTCACCCGGGAAGAACTCGCGGTCCACCACCAGGTGCGCCCCCTGGCTG
This sequence comes from Planctomycetota bacterium, assembly GCA_046090525.1. Taxonomy (GTDB): domain Bacteria; phylum Planctomycetota; class Planctomycetia; order Pirellulales; family UBA1268; genus QWPN01. Next base: position 25,166 of record JBJTAA010000374.1, on the reverse strand, counting down.
GGCGTGACCATCGTCGCGGCCGACGCGTCGTCGAGCCGCCGCACCGCGTCCACCCAGACGCCGGTCGCGTTCACCACGCAGCGGGCGGCCACGGCGAGCCGGCGCCCCGTCTCACGATCCTCGACCTCGACGCCGCGCAGCGTGGCGGTCGCGGTGCCGCGGCCGTCGTCAGCGAGGCCGACGACCCGGCAGTGGTTGAGCAGGATCGCCCCGTGGGCGGCGGCCGTGCGGGCCAGGGCGACGGCCAGCCGGGCATCGTCGAACTGGCCGTCGACGTAGGTCACGCCGCCGGCCAGCCCCGCACCGCGCGTGCCCGGTGCCAGCGCGAGCAGCCGCCGGGGGCCCGGCAGGCCGGTCCGGCCGAGGGCCGCGCTACCGGCGAGCAGGTCGTAGGCCGCCAGGCCCGCGCCGTAGAACCACCGCTCCCACAGCCGCCCGCGCCAGCCATACACGGGCAGCACGAAGGGCAGAGCGGAGGCGAGATGGGGTGCATTCGCGAGCACGATCGCCCGCTCGCGAAGCGCCTCCCGCACCAGCGACACGTCGCCCTGGGCGAGGTAGCGCACGCCGCCATGCACGAGCTTCGTCGCCCGACTCGACGTGCCCTGGGCGAAGTCGTCGCGCTCGAAGAGCGCGACGGAGAATCCCCGGGCCGCGGCGTCGACGGCCACGCCCAGGCCCGTGGCCCCGCCGCCGATGACGACCACATCGAGCGGCTCGCCGCGGCCGGCGAGGCGGTCGAGGAGCGCGCGGCGGCCTGGAGCGCTGGCTGGCGGAGCGGGCATCGAATGCGGCCTTCGGGGAGCCGGGGCGGCGGCGCTTGGGGGTCGCACCGCGGAGCCTCATTGTGATGCGGGAACCGCTGCGGATTCATCCCCGCCCCGTCCGGCCGCCCGCATAATCCTCACAACCCGCCGGCGACCCGCCTTGCTTCCGGGCGCGGCCTATGCTCGGTAGGATCGAACGGCGTCCGGCCCTTCCCATTTCCCACCCGCCCCCAAATGAACGAGCCTGTCCGCGTCGGTGTCGTCGGCCTCGGCACGGTCGGCTCGGGCGTGGTTCGCCTGCTCGTCGGGTCGGCCGAGCACATCACGCGGCATGCCGGTCGCGAGATCGTGGTCGAGCGGGCCGTGGTCAAGGATCCCGGGAAGCGGCGCGACCTGCCGCTGCCGGCCGACCGCATCTCGACCGACATCCGCACCGTCTCCCGCGACGAGTCGATCTCCGTCGCCGCTTTGCTCGTGGGCGGACTCGAGCCCGCCCGCTCGATGGCGATCGATCTGTTGGAGCACGGCAAGGACGTGGTGACGGCGAACAAGGCGCTGATTGCGGAGCACGGCCCCGAGCTCTTCGATCTGGCCCGCCGCCTGGGCCGCTCGATCGCCTTTGAGGCCGCCGCCGCCGGCGGGATCCCGATCGTGGCCGCGATCGGGCAGTGCCTGAGCGCCAACCGCATCGAGAGCATCCGCGGGATCCTGAACGGCACGAGCAACTTCATCCTCTCGAAGATGGAGGAGGAAGGAGCCGAATACGCAGCCGTGCTGCGGGCGGCCCAGGAGGCGGGCTATGCCGAGGCCGATCCGGCCATGGACGTGGACGGCACCGACGCCGCCCACAAGCTCGCGATCCTCTCGCACCTCGCCTTCGGGGTCTGGGTGCCGTGGCGCGACATCCCGCGGACCGGCATCGAAAAGATCGACCAGGGCCTGATGTCCTACGCGGCCAAGCTCGGCTACCGGATCCGCCTGGTGGCGGGCGCCGCCCGGGTCGACGGCCGGCTGGCGATGCGGGTCTCGCCCACGCTCGTCAAGGTGGGCACCCCGCTCGCCGAGACCCGGGGGGCCTACAACGCCGTCAGCATCGTGGGGGACGCGGTCGGCCGGCTCTTCTTCCACGGGCTCGGCGCCGGGCAGATGCCGACCGCCTCGGCCGTGGTCGCCGACATCATCGACACCGTCGTGGGGCGGGCCGCGATCACCTTCCAGGCCACCGGGATCCTCGACGCCGAGAGCCCCGCGGCCCGGATCGCGGGCGTGGAGATGCCGCAGCGGCACTTCCTCCGCATTCCGGTGCTCGACCGCCCCGGCGTGATGGCCGAGATCTCGGGCATCCTCGGCCGCCACGGCATCTCGATCGCCTCGCTGATCCAGCACGAGAGCGGCACCCGCGGCCCCGTGCCGCTGGTGATCATGACCCACGACTGCCAGCCCAGCGCCGTCGCGCTGGCCCTGACCGAGATCGGCCGCTCGGCCGTGGTGCAGGGGGCGTGCGACTGCCTGCCCGTGCTCGACGACTGGCGGCCCGCCGGGCCGCGGCAGGAGGCCTGACCGCATGAAGTGCGTGATCGTGATTCCCGACGGGGCGGCGGACGAGCCACAGGCAAAGCTCGGCGGCCGGACGCCGCTCGAAGCCGCCCACACCCCCGCCATGGACGCGCTCGCCGCACGCGGCCGGGTGGGGCTCACCAACCACGTGCCCGACTCGCTGCCCCCCGGCTCCGAGGTGGCCTGCATGAGCCTGATGGGCTACGACCCGCTCGTGTTCTTCACGGGGCGGGCCCCGATCGAGGCGGCGGCCAAGGACATCGTGCTGGGGCCCCGCGATCTGGCGGTGCGGTGCAACCTGGTCACGATCCGCCCGCACGATGGCCAGCGGGTGATGGAGGACTTCACCGCCGGCCACGTCTCGACCGAGGAGGCCGCGGAGCTGCTCGCCGCCTGCCAGCGGGGGCTGGCCGCCGACTTCCCGGCCCTGAGCGCCGCGTGGACGTTCACGCCGGGCGTGAGCTACCGCAACCTGCTCGTCTACCGCGGCGAAGGCACCTGTGCCGCGCAGGCCGCCGAGGATCCCGCCGCCGGCCTGCCCCTGGGCCCCGACCTCCGCACGACCCCGCCGCACGACCTGATGGACAAGCCCGTGGTGGACCACTTCCCACGGGGCACCGGGAGCCGGCTACTCACCGAGATCATGGCCAGGAGCGCCGACTGGCTGGCCGACCATCCGGTCAACCGGCGGCGGGTGGCCGAAGGGCGTCGCCCCGCCACGCACGTCTGGCTGTGGGGGGCGGGCCGGGCGCCGGCGTTCGAGCCCTTCACGTCGAAATACGGTCGTTCGGGCATCATGATCACGGCCGTCGACCTGCTCCGCGGCCTGGCCGCCCTCGCCGGCTGGAGCCGGCGGGAGGTGGTGGGCGCCACCGGCTACCTCGACACCGACTACGCCGCCAAGGGGCGGGCCGCCATCGAGGAACTGGCCACGGCCGACCTCGTCTGCGTGCACATCGAGGCCCCCGACGAGGCCAGCCATCAGGGCGATGCGGCGGCGAAGGTCAAAGCGATCGAGGAGATCGACGCCAAGATCGTGGCCCCGCTGGCCGCCCACTTGGCCACCCTCGGCGAGCACCGGATCCTGGTCTGCCCCGACCACCCCACGTTCATCGCCACCAAGACCCATTCCCGCGGAGCAGTGCCGTTCGTGATGGCCGGCACCGGCCTCGCCCACAACGGTGCGGCGGCCTATCACGAGGGGACCGCGGCGGTGGCGGGCACGCGGATCGAGCCGGGCTGGACGCTGATGGGCACGTTCCTCGGCAGCTGATTCAACCAGCCCGGCCCCGCCGGGCACGACGCGAAGGGGATCAGGCATGGCACTGGTGGTGCAGAAGTTCGGCGGCACGAGCGTGGCCGACGCGGACAAGATCAAGGCGGCGGCCGCCAAGGCGATCGCGCGGCGGCTGGCGGGCGACCGGGTGGTGGTGGTGGTGAGCGCCATGGGCCACCAGACCGACCACTTGGTCGAGCTCGCCGGCCAGATCACGCCCCGTCCCAACGCCCGCGAGATGGACATGCTGCTCTCCACCGGCGAGCAGGTGAGCGTGGCCCTGTTCGCGATGGCCGTCCAGGCGGCGGGCCACGAGGCCGTGAGCCTGACCGGCGCGCAGATCGGGATCCGCACCGACAGCCGGCACGGCAAGGCCCGGATCAAGTCGATCTCGACCGAGCACGTGCTCAAGCTGCTCGACGACGGCGCGATCGTGATCGCGGCCGGCTTCCAGGGCATCGACCAGCACGGCAACATCACCACGCTCGGCCGGGGCGGCTCCGACACGACGGCCGTGGCCCTGGCGGCCGTGCTCGGGGCGGACCTGTGCGAGATCTACACCGACGTCGACGGCATCTACACGACCGACCCGCGGATCCTGCCGGCGGCCCGCCGGCTCTCCTCCATCGCCTACGACGAGATGCTCGAACTCGCCAGCCTCGGGGCGGGCGTGATGCACTCGCGGTCGATCGAGTTCGCCAAGAAGTTCGGCGTGCCCGTGATGGTGCGGTCGAGCTTCAAGCCGGTGCCCGGCACGATGATCCTGCCGGCCGACCAGGCCAAGCCCCGGCCGGCGAGCGGCGTGGCCCTCGCCAAGGACGAGGCCCGGATCACGCTCGAGAGCGCGCCCGACCAGCCCGGCACGAGCCACGCGCTGTTCTCCGAACTGGCCGCGGCCGGCATCGCCGTCGACATGATCGTGCAGAACGTGGGGCATGGGGGCCGGGCCGACATCTCCTTCACGGTGCCCAGCGACGACCTGCCGCAGGCCCTGGAGGTGAGCCGGCGCGTCGCCGCCGCGCTCGGGGCGGAGGGCGTCTCGCACGACGACGGCGTGGCCAAGGTCTCCGTGGTCGGTGTCGGCATGGCCCGCGAGGAGGGCGTAGCCGGCAGGATGTTCCGGGCCCTCGCCGACGCCCGCATCAACGTGCGGATGATCACCACCAGCGAGATCAAGATTTCGGCACTCGTCGACCGGGCCGACGCGGCCGCGGCCGTGGCCGCCGTGCACGCCGCCTTCGGCCTGGAGACGCCGACGCCGGGCGAGGCCGGCGACGCCGACCAGCACGCGCGGCGGGCCAGCCCGCTGGAGGTGGTCCGCCGGCTCGAGGGCATGGAAGACCTGGCGATCGAGGATTGCGTGCTCGACTCGTCGCAGGCCCTCGTGACGCTGCTCGACCTGCCCGACACGCCGGGCGTGGCAGCCGACGTCTTCGCCGAGGCGGGCAACGCCGGGTTGTTCGTCGACATGATCGTGCAGAGCCATCCCCGCAACGGCCGGGCCGAGATCTCCTTCACCGTGCCGGCGGGCGACGCCGAGCGGGCCAGCGCCACGGCCCGCGCGATCGCCGCCGCCCGCGGGGCCACCGTGGCCGACGTGCCCCGGGTGGCGAAGCTTTCGATCACCGGCGTCGGCATCCGCAGCCACGCGGGCGTGGCCGACCGGCTCTTCCAGCCGCTCACCGAGGCGGGCATCAACATCGACCTCGTGAACACGAGCGAGGTGCGGCTCAACGTGATCGTGGCGGCCGAGCACGGGGAGCGGGCGCTGGCGGTGCTCCGCCGGGCGTTCGGGCTGCCCGGCGCGGCGCGGGCTCCGGTCGCGCCGTGACGCCCAGGAGTCCGGTCACGCCGTGACCGGATCAGAGAGAGCGCGGCGTCAGGTGTGACCCGGTTCCGGCGGAACCGGGCTCCTGGGGGCGGACCCGGGCTCCCGGAGGCGAAGCCAGGCTCCTGAGATCGCCTACCCGAGCACGCTCTCGAGCACGTCGTCGGCGACGTAGATGGGCAGGTTGGGCTCGCAGGTGACGGCCACGGCGATCGCGTCGGACGGCCGGGCATCGATCTCGATCACCTCGCCATCCTTGAGCACGCGGATCACCGCGTAGTAGGTGTGCTCCTTGAGCTCGGAGATCACCACGTCCTGAAACTCGCCGCCGAGCATCTCCACCGCCGCGACGAGCAGGTCGTGCGTCAGCGGCCGGGGCGTCTGCTGGTGCTTCACCCGCCGGTCGATGCTCGTGGCCTCGAACAGGCCGATGATGATCGGGAACGTGCGGTCGCCGTCCACTTCGGTCAGGTAGACCACCTGCTGGTCGTCGATCTCGCTGATGATGATCCGCGAGAGTTCCATCTGGACGCTCATACGCCTGCTCCTGGAGTCGGGGAGGCCGACGCGTCCGCCCGTCTGCGTCCGACCACCCAGGGAGTGTACCCCAGGGTCGGCCCCTTGCATCAGCGGGGGCCGCCGCCCGCCCGGCCCCGCAGTTCGGCCAGGGTGGCACGGCCCTTGGCCAGGCGATCTTCGAGTTCCGCGAGCTGGGCCCGCTCGGCGGCCACCACGGGCCCGGGTGCCCGGGCCGTGAAGGACTCGTTGGCGAGTTTCGCCTGCTTGGCCTTGATGAAGCCCTCGGTCTTGGCGTTCTCCTTCTCGAGCCGGGCGATCTCGGCGTCGACGTCCACCAGGTCGGCCAGATCGACGAACAGGTCGCAGCCCGACGCCGTGGCCGTCGCGGAGCCGGGGGCCCCGGCCGCGGCGGGCCCGAGCTCGCCGAGCGTCACGACGGCCATCGACTCGATCGCCCCGCGCATCGGGGCGAGCAGCTCGGCCACGTCGCCGGCCGCGCGGATGGCGCACGGCACCCGCGTCCGCGGCGGCACGTTCTGCCGGGCCCGGACCTCGCGGATGGCCCCCACGACGCCGAGGAAGGTGCCGAACTGGCGTTCCGTCCGCTCGTCGATCCAGGCCCGCGGCGGCTCGGGCCAGCGGGCGGTCATGATCGAGCCCGGCAGGGGCCGCGTCGGATCGTCCCAGGGCATGCGGCGACCGCCGGCGGCCCCATGGAGGTGCTGCCAGATCTCCTCGGTGACGAACGGCATCACCGGATGCAGGAGCCTGAGGATCGTGTCGAGGCCGACGAGCAGCATCGCCCGGGCACGGTCCCTGTGGGCGGGGTCGGCGAGCCGGCTCTTGCAGAGTTCGAGGTAGGCGCTGCAGAACTCGTCCCAGGCGAAGCCGTAGAGCACGCGGGCCAGCTCGGCGTAGCGATACTCGTCGATCGCCTGGCTCGCCTCGCGGACGACGCTGGCGAGCCGGCTGGCCAGCCAGCGGTCCTCGAGCGGGGCGTCGGCGGTGAGGTCGGCGCCGGCGGGGGCCGCGGTGAAGCCCTCCAGGTTCATGAGCACGAACCGCGTGGCGTTCCAGAGCTTGTTCGAGAAGTTGCGGCCGGCCTCGAACTTCTCGCTCACGGCCGGCCCGCGGGGCAGGGCGAGATCGGCCTCGCCGGCGGCCCACTGGGTGCGGAAGGGCTTGCCGCACTTGGGGCAGTCGATCCGCGGCTTGGTGCGGTTCTGCACCGTCTGCTCGACCAGGTGGCCGCAGGAGGGGCACTGGAAGTCGACCGGCATGCGAACGTCCTGCGTCTCGGTCGCCATCCCGGCCAGGGCGAAGCGGAGCGCATCGGCCCCGAGGGCCTCGATCACGTCGACCGGATCGACGCCGTTGCCCTTGCTCTTGCTCATCGTCTCGCCGTAGCGATCGAGGATCTTGGGGTGGATCGAGACCTCGTGGAACGGGATCTCGCCGGTGTCGAAGACCCCCATGATCACCATCCGGGCCACCCAGAGCGTGAGGATGTCGCGGCTGGTGACGAGCGTGCTCGTGGGATAGAAGCAGGCGAGCTCCGGCGTGGCGGCCTGCCAGCCGAGCGACGAGTGGGGCCAGAGCGCCGAGGAGAACCAGGTGTCGAGCACGTCGGGGTCGCGCTCGAGCGGCCGGCCGGCGACGGAATCGGTCGGCAGCGTCTCCGCGCTCGAGCAGAGGAACCAGCCGCCGCTCTCGTCGCTCCGCCAGGCCACGTCGTCGCGGCCGGCGAAGGCCTTGGCCAGATCGGGCTCCGCGACGCCGCTGACGTGCCAGATCGGGATCCGGTGACCCCACCAGAGCTGCCGGCTCACGGGCCAGTCCCGCTTCTCGGAGAGCCAATCGAGGTAGCCCTTCGCGTACCGCTCGGGAACGATCCTGATCCGGCCGCCGGCCACGGCGTCGATCGCCGGCTGGGCGAGCTCGGCCATCCGGATGAACCACTGGTCGGCGAGATACGGCTCGATCGGCGTCTTCGAGCGGTCGGAGTGGGCCAGGTCGATGAGCCGGTCCTCGACGAGTTCGAGCTGCCCGGCCGCCTCGAGGTCGGCCACCACCCGCTCCCGCGCCTTCCTGATCGTGAGCCCCTCGTAGGGGCCGGCCTCGGCGTTGAGCGTGCCGTCGGGATTCAGGATGTTCACCATCGGCAGGCTCCGCCGCCGGCCGACGTCGTAGTCGTTGGGGTCGTGGGCCGGCGTGATCTTCACGCAGCCGCTCCCGAGCTCCGGCTTGGCCCACTCGTCGGCCACCAGCGGAATCGCCCGGCCCAGGAGCGGCAGCCGCACCTGCCGGCCCGCGCGGGCCATGGCCGCGAGCGTCTCGAGGCGGGGCAGGAGGTCGCGGCGGCGGGCCGCCAGATCGTCGAGGGCGGCATCGATCGCCGGCTGCTCCTTGGGCGGCGCGGCGGCCCGCTTCGCCCGCAGGTCCTGCTCGACCGCGTCGAGGGCGGCCGCCGGGTCGGGGTGGACGGCCACGGCGGTGTCGCCGAGCAGGGTCTCCGGCCGGGTGGTGGCCACCGTCACGCTCGTCGGCTCACCCGGCTCGGGAGCGATGACGTCGTAGCGGATGTGCCAGAAGTGGCCCTTCACCTCCTCGTGAAAGACCTCGTCGTCGCTGACGGCCGTCTGCAGGAAGGTGTCCCAGTTGACGAGCCGCTTGCCGCGGCGGACGAGCCCCTGCTTGAAGAGCCGAAAGAAGGCCTCGCGGACGGCCGCCGCGCACTGCTCGTCGAGCGTGAAGCGGGTGCGATCCCAGTCGCACGAGGCGCCGAGGTCGCGAAGCTGGCCCAGGATCCGCTTCTCGTACTGTTCCTTCCAGGCCCAGATCCTGGCCACGAGCGCCTCGCGGCCCAGGTCGTGGCGGGAGCGTTTCTCCTCCTCCAGAAGCCGCCGCTCGACCACGGCCTGGGTGGCGATCCCGGCGTGGTCGGTACCCGGCATCCAGAGCGTGCGGAAGCCCTGCATCCGGCGGGTCCGCACCAGGATGTCCTGGAGCGTGTTGTTGAGGGCGTGGCCGAGGTGCAGGGCGCCGGTGACGTTCGGCGGCGGGATCACCATCGAGAAGACCCGCCCCGCGGGTTCGCCGGCGGCCGGAGGCTCGGCGTGCCAGGCACGGGTGGAGTCCCAGAGGGCCCGGCAGCGGGCCTGGGCGGCCCGGTGGTCGTAGTGTTTGGCGAGTTCGGTCATGGGGCAAGCGACGGGCCGAAAGCCGCACAGGGTAGCCGAAATCAGCGGATTTCCTCTAGCGGAGTGGCCGAATTTCGATCGGGCACATCAAGAGTCTGCGAGGGGCAAGCCCATGCCAATCGAGCGGCGTAGACAACCGAGCGTAGCCAGGATGGCGAAGCGAGGTTTTCTCCGAGCGAGCGGAAGGCAGGATGCCTGAAGCGAGCGTCCGGCGAGATGGCATCAGCTTGCCCGCGAGCCTGCGGGCGTTATGCCATCACCGCGCCGCCGCCTTCGCCGCCGGGGCGAGCCGGAACACGCTCTGCCCCGTCGGCGAACTCGTCAGCACGTAGGCCTCGCCGTCGGCATCGGTTCCGAAGCCGAAGATCGGCAGGCCGCTCCAGGGAATCGCCAGGTTGGTCGCCCGGCCGGTGGCCTCGTCGAGCTTCAGCGCCCAGAGCCGGCCCGAGACGTAGTCGCCGTAGAGATAGGCCCCGACGAGTTCCGGGATCGCCTTGCCCCGGTAGACGAAGCCCCCCGTGATGCTCTTGCCGATCTGATGGTCGTATTCCCAGACCGGTTCGATGTGGTCGGCCTTCGCGGCGGGGCGGTTGCCGAAGGGCTGCGTCCCTTCGCGGACGCTCCAGCCGTAGTTGCCCCCCTTGGTCACGATGTCGACCTCCTCCCAGAGGTCCTGGCCCACATCGGCCGCCCAGAGCTTGCCGGTGGCCGAATCGAAGGCGAGCTGCCAGGGATTGCGGAAGCCGTAGGCGAAGATCTCGCCGCGGGCCCCCGGCGTGGTCACGAAGGGATTGTCGGCGGGAATCGCGTAGGGACGGCCCTCAACGCGACGGTCGACGTCGATCCGGAGGATCTTGCCGAGCAGCGTGTCGAGCTTCTGACCGTTGCCGAAGGGATCGTCGCGGCTGCCGCCGTCGCCGAGGCCCCAGTAGAGGTAGCCATCGGGCCCGAAGGTGATCGAGCCGCCGTTGTGGTTCCAGAAGGGCTGGTCGACGGCGAGCACGAGCTCCTCGCTGGCCGGATCGGCCCGGTCCGGGTCGTCGCGACTGACGGTGAAGCGGGCCAGGTGCTCCACCCGCTTCTCCCCCTTGACGCTGTAGGTGAGGAAGAACTGCCCGTTGGACTTGAAGTTCGGATGGAAGGCGAGGCCGAGCAGCCCCTCCTCGTCGTACTTGCCCCAGGGGGACGTGCCGGCCCGCAGGTCGAGGAACAGCTTCCCGGCCACCGAGCCGGGCCGGAACACGTGGATCATGCCCGACTGGTCGAGCACGAACCGCCGCCCCGAGCCGTCGCCCGCGTGCGTCACGAGGAGCGACCGGAGCGGCGTGGCGGGCTTGCCGTCATCCGTCTCGGGCGCCCAGCCTTCCCAGGTGGCCTCGGGAAAGGCGGGCACGGCCTGCACCGCCGCGGTGCCATCCTCGAAGGGGATCGGGCTCGCGTCTGCGGGCAGCTCGCGGACCTTGATCGAGCGGTAGGCCACCTCGTCGCCGTGGTCCTGCAGGCAGATGTGGCCCCGCTCCGCCTTGCTGAACTTCGGGAAGGCGGCGAACTTGCTCTTGGCGACCCGCTCGTCCCAGTCCTTGCTCCCCTTCGTGAATCGCTCATAGACCACGCCATTGACGGCCACCGCACCACCGCCCGGGGCGACCCTGAGATACACGTGGTTCCACTCGCCGGCCGGCCGTGTGGCATCGAGGTGCTCCGGCGGCTTCCGGCCCGCGGCCTCCTCGAGCTTCCGCACCCACGCCGGAACGATCGGGGCATAGAGCTGGTAGAGCCAGCCGGCCTTCTGCGGATCCTTGCCGGCGGCGTTGTCGAGCACCTGCACCTCCGGGCCGGTCATCCAGGGCGCCGGTTCCTCCTCGGTGACATGGAACATGATCCCGCTGTTGCCCGCCGGGGCGATCCGATATTCGAGCTGCAACTCGAAGGCCCCGTACTGGTCGCGGGTGACGATGTCGCCCGCCCCCCCGCCCACACGCACGAGCGCCCCGTCGCGCACCTGCCAGCCGTCGCCGAGGGAGTCCCGGCGATAGTTGCGGAAGGCATCGGCGGACTTGCCATCGAAGAGCAGCTTCCAGCCGGCCCGCTGCTCGGCCTCCGACAGCGTGTTGGGCGTTTGGTCGGCCCGCACGGCGGACGAGGTGAAGCACGCGGCGGTCAGCAGGGCGAGGCGGATCGATCGGCGGGGCATCGCGAGCATCGGTTGGGCTCTCCTGTGCGGGACCGGACCTGGATAAACGTACCGCGAAACGCTCTGGTTTGCCCAGGATTCGGTACTGCCGCGGTCTTTGGTGGCGCAGGCTCGGGATCGCCCGTGCCGTCTCGCCGGACGCTCCCTGCGGGCATCCTGCCCTTCGGTCGCTCGGAGGAAACCTCGCTTCGCAATCCTTGCTGCGCTCGGTTTCCTACGCCGCTCGATCGGCACGGGCGACCCCGAGCCGGTCGGAGACACGCCACCACACCTCGCGCAGCCCCAACGTCCGCTACCAAAGGCAGCGTCCGAGCTGATCCGGTCACGGCGTGACCGGACTCCTGGGGCTACGACGGATCTTTCGGTGGCGTCGCGTAAAGCGCGTACAGGGCTTGGGTGCCCGCATCACCGGCGCCGTTCTCCGCCAGGATCTCGTAGAGCTGCTCGGCCACCACGAGCCCGGGCAGTTCCAGGCCGTCGGCCGCGGCGGCCTCGCGGGCCAGGCGGATGTCCTTGATGAGGTGGCGTACGAGGAAGCCCGGGGCGAAGTCGCCGGCCAGGGCGCGGGGGGCGAGGTTCGTCAGGGCCCAGCTGCCGGCTGCGCCGCCGCCGATCACCGCCTGCACCGCGGCCGGATCGAGACCGCCGGCCCGGGCGTGGGCGAGCGCCTCGCACCAAGCCACCATGCCGACGGCCACGGCGACCTGGTTCGCGAGCTTGCAGCGCTGGCCCGCCCCGGCCGGTCCGAGGAGCGTCGCGGACCGGCCCAGGATGGCGAACAGAGGCTGAGCGCGGGCGAAGGCCGCTGGGTCACCGCCGGCCATGATCACGAGCGTCGCGCTCTTGGCCCCCACGTCGCCGCCCGACACGGGGGCATCGACGGCGGCGCAGCCCCGGGCCGCGGCCGCCGCGGCAATCCGCTCCGCGAGGGCGGGGCGCGACGTCGTCATGTCGACGAGCAGCGAGCCCGGGCGGGCGGCCTCGACGAGCCCCTGGCCGGCGGGCACCCGCGCGGTGCCGCCGAAGGAGACCTCCTCGACGTCGGCGGGCTCGCCCAGCATGGTGAACACGATCTCCGCGGCGGCTGCGACGCCGGCGGGGCTGTCGTGCCACGTGGCCCCGCGGGCGAGGAGCGGCTCGGCCTTGGAGCGGGTGCGGTTGTGGACGTGCAGCGGATGCCCCGCGGCCAGCAGGTGCCCCGCCATGGCCGACCCCATGATCCCGGTGCCGATGAAGCCCACCGGAGCGGGCGGCGCGACCGGCGATGCGGCGGCCATGGGGAGCCTCCGGCCTCTAGCGGACCGTCAGGAGGAAGTAGTGGAACGAGTCGGCGAGCGCCAGCCACGAGGCCTCGATCACGTTCTCGCTCACGCCGACGGTGCCCCAGACCCGTTCGCCGTCGCTGCTCTCGATCGAGACCCGGACCTTGGCGGCGGTGCCCTCCTGGGCATTGATCACGCGGACCTTGTAATCGAGCAGGTGCATCCGGGCGAGCGTTGGATAGACCGGCTCGAGCGCCTTGCGGAGGGCGGCATCGAGCGCGTTGACCGGGCCGTCGCCCTCGGCCACCTCGTGTCGGGCGGCGCCGTCCACCAGGAGCTTCACGGTCGCCAGCGTGCGGATGTCGCCCTGGCCACGGCTCTCGACGTCGACGTTGTAGTGGTCGCGGGTGAAGAGCGGCCGGAAGGTGCCGGCCAGCCGGTCGACGAGCAGGTCGAACGACGCCCCGGCCGCCTCGAACTGCCAGCCCTCGTTTTCGAGGCGGCAGACCTCGGCGAGCACCTTGTCGAGCAGGGCCCGGTCGTTCCGGACGTCGGGGCGGGTCACGAGGGCCGCGATGTTCGACCGGCCCGAGAGTTCGCTCACGAGCACGCGCCGGGAGTTGCCGACCGACTCGGGGGAGATGTGCTCGTACGACTCCGACGCCTTGGCCACGGCGTGGACGTGCATGCCCCCCTTGTGTGCGAAGGCGCTCGACCCCACGAAGGGCTGCCCCGGCCGGTACGACATGTTGGCCGTCTCGTAGACGAAGCGCGACAGTTCGGTGAGGTGGGCGGTGCCCGTGCCGCCGAGCACGGAGTAGCCCTGCAGCTTGAGGGCCAGGTTGGCCACGACCGAGACCAAGTCGGCGTTGCCGCAGCGTTCGCCGATGCCGTTGATCGTGCCCTGCACCTGGACTGCGCCCGCCGCCACGCCGGCCAGCGTGTTGGCCACGGCGAGGTCGCAGTCGTTGTGGCAGTGGATCCCGAGCGCGACGGGCGTGCCCGCCGCCGCGAGGGCGGCCGCGGCGGCCGTGGTGAGGCTCGTGACCTCGTCGGGAAGCGTGCCCCCGTTGGTGTCGCAGAGCACGATCCGGGTGGCCCCGGCCCGGGCGGCGGCAGAGATCGTCTCGGCCGCGTAGGCCGGGTCGAGCTTCCAGCCGTCGAAGAAATGCTCGGCGTCGTAGAAGACCTCGCGGCCCGCGGCCACCAGATGGGCGATCGTGTCGGCGATCATGGCGAGGTTCTCCTCGCGCGACACGCCGAGCACCTCGGCCACGTGGAAGGCCGACGTCTTCCCCACGATCGTGACGACGGGGGTGGCGGCCTCGAGCAGGGCCTTCATGCCGGGATCGTCGGCCGCCTTCATGCCCCGGCGGCGGGTCATCCCGAAGGCGACCACCTTCGAGCGGCCGAGATCGAGCGTGGCGGCCCGGGCGAAGAACTGGGCGTCCTTCGGGTTCGAGAGCGGGTAGCCCCCTTCGATGTAGTCGACGCCCACCTCGGCGAGCCGGCGGGTAACGGCGAGCTTGTCCTCCAGGGAGAAGTTCACGCCCTCCCCCTGGGAGCCGTCGCGGAGCGTGGTGTCGTAGATCTCGATCGTGCGCATGGAGAGCCGTCAGCCTGCGGAGGCTCCGGTCAGGGCGGGACGGACGTCGGTCGCGGGGAAGTCACTTCCCTTGAAGAGCAGGGGCTCATCCCGGAGCTTGGAGAGCGCGTAACTGAAGCAGTCGCCGAAGTTCAGTCCCGCCGGGTGGCCGGAACCGCGGCCGAAGGCGCGGTAGGCGGCCCGCGCCAGCCGGACCTGCGGCTCATCGACCGGCTCGATCACCAGCCGGGCCTCCCGCACGAAGTCGTCGAATGCCAGACTCGCCAGCGGACTGCCCGTCATGTCGATCCGGATGGCCGCCTCGAGCCATGTGGCCGCCGAGATGCGGCCGCCGCCGGCCCGCTCGAGAGCCGTGGCGAAGGCTGCCGCGTCGTCCTCGGCGAACAGGATGGCCAGCACTGCCGAACTGTCGATGATCATCGGGGCAGCCCGCGATCGTCGTAGAGCAACTCGCCGTGGTCGGAGGAACGGCCGGGTTCCCGAACGTGGGAGGCACAAAGTCTGCCGATGCCCAGGAGACGCTCGGCCATGCCCTGCGAAGCCGCTCGGCCTGCCTCTCGCTCGAGCCGCTCTTGAAGGGCCCGCTTGACGGCGACGGTCAGGCTCTCGCCGGTTCGCTCCGAAAGCTGCCGGGCGATCGCGTCGGCTTCGTTGTCCTTGATGCTGAGCGTCATGGCAACCTTTCTGGACACAGATTCTTCCTTGGCAGAATACCTGCCTCCAGGTAGCCATGCAACTGCAGCTCCCCGCTCGCCGATCGGCGACGTTTCGCGGGCGGCAGGGTATAGACGGAATTCTCGAGGCCGGTCGGGCACAACGAACAACACCCGCACGAGTGGCAGGCGCATGATCTGGAAGCGCGTCGGTCGGTCGGTCGGATGCCGGCCTTACGCAGCAACGCTGGGCATCGCCTGCCTTGCCGGAGGCGTCGCCCTGACGGCCGCGGCCCAGGTGTTGGCCACCGGCGAACTTGCGATCTCAGGCATCGTCGAAGCGGTGCGGGGCGACGGGCTCACGATCCGCGCCGCCGACGGGCGGTCGCACAGCGTGCGGGTGCAGCCGAAGGGCGAGCGGGGGATCGCCCTGGCCGACGGCCGGCTCCTGGCGGCGGCCGCCGACGTCAGGGTGTCGGGCGACTTGCCGGCGACGGGCCTCAAGCCTGGTCATGTCGTGCAGTTCCGCTGCCGGCTGGACCGCGCGGGCAAGGCCGAGGCGCCCGTCACCAGCCTGACCGTGCTCGATGGCGGCAAGGCCGCGCTGGGCGTGACGGCCGAGGATGAATCCGCTCCGTCGGAGGCGACGCGAGCGAAGTTTTCCGAGGTTCAGGTGACCGCCACCGTGAAGACCGTCGCGGCCAAGCGGCTCGTGGTCGAACTGCCGCCGGAGCAGGCCTTCAACCGCAAGGCCTCGCTCGCGATTCCCCTGGCCGAAGCCGCAGTCGCGCGATTCGAGAGCGACGATCCGGCGCGGATCGAACCGGGGGCCCGCGTCGTGCGGCTCGAGGCGATCGTCCTCGACAGCGGCGACCTCGTGGCGCGGTCGCTCGAGGCGAAAAACAGCTCGACGCGGACCGTCGCCGACAAGGGGGACGAGGCCCTGGAGCGGAAGTATCGGTCGCTCTCCGACGAGCCTCCGGCCCATCCACGGCTCGTGCGGTCGCAGCATTTCGCCTTCATGACCGACCTCTCCGATCGGGAGTGGGCCGTGGTTCGCGACAAGCTCGAGCGCATGGTGGCGGCGCTCGAAAAGTTCCTGGGGCGGCGGATGACCGGCGTCGTCGAGGGCTTCGTGGCGAGCGACCTCGGCAAGTTCCCCGCCGGCATGATCGACGACGAAGGCGGGGTCGAGAAAATCCGCCGCGGGGAGGGCGTATGCGTCAACACGCGGCTCGGCCCGCAGCGGCGGGCCCGGCTCTACTCCTGCGGCGATCACGGCGTGATCCAGCACGAATGCGTGCATGGGATTTGTCACCTCGCGTTCGGCTCGACCGGCCCCACCTGGCTGGCCGAAGGGCTGGCGGAGCTGGGCAACTACTGGAAGGACGGCGACCAGACGGTCGACCTGCCGGCGCCGGTCGTCGGGTATCTGCAGACCACGCGCCCGCGGCGCACGCTCCTGGAAATCGCCGTGCCGGGACGGACGCCGGCGGGCACCTGGGAGGACTACGCCTGGCGGTGGGCGCTCTGTCACCTCCTGGCCAACAACCCGAACTATGCCAGGCGCTTCGTGCCGCTGGCGGTCGCGCTCATGGAGGAGCGGGAGGGGGTTTCGTTCGAGAGCGTGTACGGGCCGGTGGCCCGCGAGATCTCGTTCGAATACGACCAGTTCCTGGCCACGCTCGGCAACGGCTACCGCTCCGATCTGACCGCCTGGCCGTGGAAGGCGAAGTTTCAGTCGCTCGGCGAGTCGGGCGAGGCCACGGTGAAGGTCAAGGCCCAGGGTGGCTGGCAGCCGGCGAAGGTGCTCGTGGAAGCGGGCGAGCGGTATGAGGTATTCGCCGAGGGCACCTGGAAGATCGCTGCGGCCGGGCAGCCGCTCGCTGCCGACGGCGAGGCCGACGGCCGGGGTCGGCTGGTCGCGACCGTGTACGCCGACTACGCGCTGGGCCCCGAAGTTCCCCTGGGCTCACAGGCCACGCTCGCTCCGCCGGCCGCCGGGCAGCTCTTCCTGCGGTGTGCCGACGCCTGGACGGAGCTGGGCGACAACGACGGCGCAGTCGAGGTCACGATCCGGCGGGCCCGCTGACCGGGCAGGGCGGCGCTTGTGTCTGCGATTCCGGGCGGGTAAGCGGATGCTCGAGTGGGGCAGGGGGGCGCGTCGGCCGGGATGGAGCCGTTTTTTGGGCGCGTTTTTGTGCTCTGTAACACCGGGACGCCTTTCACGCTCAAGCCCCTGGCGGGATGACGCCGGGCCGCGGTGGCTTGGCTCCCGCCTCCGAAAAGGAGCTCAGCCATGAACCGTGCCCACTGCATCCTGTTCACCCTCGTCGCCGCGGCGTTGACCCTCCCGGTCGAGGCAGGTCGGCCAAACTCTCCCGGACCGCGGTCGAAGTCGCCCGGCCGGATCCCGTCGGCTGTCCGCGTCGGTGCCAATGCAGCCACGCGTCCCTCCGGGCCGGGCGTGCGGCCCGCCGCCCCGAAGGTCCAGCCGGGCAGCCGGGTTCCGCGGTCTGACGCCCGGGCCGAGCTGCGCCACCTCCCCCCGAGGCGGCAGCCGGATGCGACCGCGCGGCAGCCCATGCAGCGCGCTCCCCGCGTGGCCGTACCCGGAGAGCTGAGCCAAGCCGATGCCGTGATGCCGAACGTCGGGCAGCCGCGGGCCCGGATCGCCACTCCGGAAAAGCCCGATCTGCCGCTGCCCACCCGCACGGTCGTCGACGTGGACAATCCGTTCGGCAACGGTGGCGGCGGGAATGGCGGTGGTGGCGGTGGCGGTCATCGCCCGCCCCCCGGGCGGCACCCTGGCTACGGTGGTCGGGGCCCGACGGTGTGGGATGCAGTCGCCATCGGTCTGGCGACGGCGGCCTTCGCCGACCGGGGCGTGGCCACCGGCGGTTGCTCCGTGGCTGACTGCGTCACCGTCGGACAGCCGGCCTGTGGCGCGGCGGCGACGCTCGTCGAGTCGGAGCCGATCGAGCTCGAGCAGGAGGTCGAGCCCACGGCCCCCCTCGCCGCTGCAGCCCCGGCGACGGACGACCATTCGGCACCGGCCGCGCCGGAGTCGCTGCCGCAGCTCCGCGTCGGCACGCCCTTCACGCTGCCGGCCGCGGGGCTGGGCGCAGCGCAGGGCAGCGTCGCCGTCAAGATCGGAGCCGTGATCCTGGAGTGCCCGGTGACGGACTGGGACGAGACCGGCCTTGCGGCCACGCTGCCGGGGATGGCCCTCGCGGCTCCCGCCAAGGCCGAGCTGCTCGTGGCCTTCGCCGATGGCACGTTGGCGGTGGCGATGCACGTCGAGCTGCTGCCGGCCGCCACGGCCGCAGTCGCGGGCACCAACTGACAGACAGCGCGACGCATCGCCACGGAGATCCGGGGGCGGCCCTTGCGGCCGCCCCCGGCGGCGTTTCCACGCCCCGGGGCCCGCCCGCTCACTCCGCGACCACTTGCTGGAGCTTCTGCACCGTCCGCGAGAGCATGACGCGGACGGCCACGTCGGACTTCCCCATCCGTTCGGCGATCACTTTCGTGGCCAGGCCGTCGACGTATCGCATCCGGATCGCGATCCGCTGCTCCTCCGGCAGCGCCTCGATCGCCTGCGCGAGCCGGTATTCCCGCGCGTCGCGGGAAAGAACCTGGCTCGGCGTGGTCATGCTCACAGCCAGGAGCGACGCCAGCCGTCCCGCGTCGTCACCGTCGGCCCCCGGCAGTGGGGCATCGATCGAGACTTCGCGGCCGGCATCCCGCTTGGCCGCACCGAAATGCCGTCGATGGGCATCGATGATCCGCTGCTCGGCCACGTGGCAAAGCCAGCCGAAGGGATCCCGCGGCGGGCCGCCGTCGGCACCGGCAGGCCGCACCGCCGCGAGGCTCACCTCCTGCACGATGTCGTCGGGATCGAGCCGCTGCCGCAGGCCCGCCGCCATGCGGGAGGCGATGAAGGCCAGGAGCCGCGGGCGCTGCGCCTCCACATAGGCCGCCACGGCCTCGCGGTCGCTCCAGCACACGGGCTCCCCGGCCGACTCCATGCCCGGCATGGTACACCCGGGCCCAGACCGGGCGGTATCATCCCACGACGCGAAGGTGGACGCCGACCTCGCCGATCAGCAGCCACCCGGAGGCCCGCGGCGTGACCGTCTGGATCGATCAGTCCGCCGCCTGGAACGCGGTGGCCGAGCGGCTCGAGGCGTTCGTCGCCGCATGGGCGAACGGTTCCGAGCCGGCGATCGCGCCGCACCTGCCGGCGGAGCCGGGGCCCCTGCGGCGGCTCGTGCTCGTGGAGCTGGTGAAGGTCGATCTCGAGAGCCGCATCGACCGCGGCCGGCCGGCACGGGTCGAGGACTACCTCGTCGACTATCCGGAGATCGCCGACGCGGCGGGGCCGCCGGTCGAACTTGTTTGCGAGGAGTACCACATCCGCAAGCGCCGCGGCGAGCCGGTCGAACTCGCGGAGTTCTGCCGCAGGTTCCCGGGGCGGGCGGACGAGATTTGGGGATGGTTCGGCGGCGTCGAGCGGACCATGACGACCAGTCTCGCCGCCGCCCTCGCCCGCGTCGAGTTCCAGCCCGGCCAGACGGTGGATGATTTCGAGGTGCTCGCCCCGGTGGGCCGGGGAGCCTTCGCCACCGTCTACCTCGCGCGGCAAATCTCCATGGGCCGGATCGTCGCCCTCAAGGTGTCGGGGGACCGGGGCGACGAGGCCCGCACGCTCGCACAGCTCGACCATCCGCACATCGTGAGGGTCTACGACCAGCGCCGGCTGGAAGCCAAGGACGGACGGCCGCCGATGCGACTGGTCTACGAGCAGTTCCTGGCCGGCGGCACGCTCGCCCAGGTCGTCGACCGCGTCCAGCGGGCGGCGCTCGGCACGCGGTCCGGAGACATCCTCGTCGCGGCCGTTCGCACGGCGACCGCCGATTCCGGGCTCGGACTCGCCACCGATTCGCCGACGCTCGAGAGCCTCGCGCGGATGTCGTGGCCCGCCGTCGTCGCCCGGATCGGCATCCAACTCGCCGACGCGCTCGCCCACGCGCACGCGGCGGGCGTGCTCCACCGCGACGTCAAGCCGGCCAACGTGCTCCTCGGCGCCGATGGCAGCGCCTTCCTCGGCGACTTCAACACCAGTGCGCTGGCCGGTCATCCCGCGAACGGGCCGGCCGCCTACTTCGGCGGCAGCCTCGCCTACATGGCTCCGGAGCATCTCGAGGCCTTCGATCCGCGGCACGAGCGGTCGCCACATGACCTCGATGAACGGGCCGACCTGTTCTCGCTTGGCGTACTGCTCGCTGAACTGCTCACGGGCCGCCGGCCGTTTTCCGACCGACCCGCGGGGGCCGACATCTCGCAGGCGATCGCCGGGATGCTCGCCCTGCGCCGTCGGGGCGAGGTCGGGATCGAAATCGACCCAGCCGATCCGAGCGCCGTCGCGCTGGTCGACGTGGTGCGGGATTGTCTCGCAGCCGACCGCGAGACCCGCCCGGCCAGTGGCCGCGAGCTCGCCCGCCGGCTGTCGCTCGTCGGCCGGCCGCGGGTGCGCGGCTTGCTGACGCCGGCGAAGGGGGGCTGGCGGCGGTTCGCGCGGGCCCGGCCGTTCGAGGCGGCGACGATCTGCGTGGTCGTGCCCAACCTCCTGCTCGCCGTGGCCAACAACTTCCACCAGCGACGGATCCTCGACACCTTCTACGCCGGGCCCGATCTGGCGGCGAGCCACCCCGGCGCGCTGCAGGCCTTTTTTGTGGCCATAGGCATCGTCAACCTGATCGCGTTTCCGCTCGGGGCCTGGATCGGCTGGCGGGAGATGGCCGGCATCGTGCGGCGGCTGCGGGGCCGGGCGGCGGGTCTCGACGCCGCAGCCGTCGAGACGCTCCGGCGGCGAAGCCTCTCCTTCGCCGACCGCATGACCTGGATCGCGGTCGGGCTGTGGATCGCCTGCGGCGTCGGCGGTGCGGTGCTGTTCGCGGCGCGGGCCGGCGTGCCGCCCCTACCGATGCGGCTGCTCTTCCTGCAATCGTCGCTCGTCTGCGGGCTGATGGCCGCGGCCTACACCTTCTTTTTGCTCACGCTGCTCGTGCTGCGGTCGATCTATCCGGCGCTCCTCGACGAGCGGAGCGATCGGGTCGACGAGGCCGAACTCGCCGCCGTGGGCCGCCGCAGCGGGTGGTATCTGCTGATGGCCGGGGGGGCGCCACTGGCGACCATGGCGCTGATGTTCCTGCTCGGCTCCGATGACAGGCCGGCGCTTGCGCTGTTGACCTTCGCCGGGCTCGCGGGCCTGGCCTTCAGCTTCTGGGCCCATGGCGAGATCACGGCCGACGTCGCCGCCCTGATCGCGGCGGGCCAGCCGCCCGCGGGCCGCGGTGGCGGCGACGACCGCCGTGACCCTCGCGTTCAGCCATACCGCGTTGCCCGGTAGCGGCGGATGAGGTTGGCCGTGGAATGGTCGTGGTGGCCGAGGGCCGGCTCGGCGGCTCCCTCGAGTTCGGGCACGATCCGGTTGGCCAGCACCTTGCCGAGTTCCACGCCCCACTGGTCGAACGGGTTCACGTCCCAGATCGCGCCGGCCGTGAAGACGGCGTGTTCGTAGAGGGCCACGAGGCTGCCGAGCAGCCGGGGCGTGAGCCGCTCGGCCAGGATCGTGCTGCTCGGTCGGTTGCCCGGGAAGGTCTTGTGGGCGACGAGTTCCTCGGGCACGCCGTCGGCCCGCACCTCGGCCGCGGTCTTCCCGAAGGCCAGCGCCTCGGCCTGGGCGAAGCAGTTGGCCATCAGGAGGTCGTGGTGCCGGCCCAGCGGATTGAGCGAGTGGATGAAGCCCAGGAAATCGCAGGGGATGAGCCGCGTGCCCTGGTGGATCAGCTGGTAGAAGGAGTGCTGGCCGTTCGTGCCGGGCTCACCCCAGTAGATCGGGCAGGTCTCGTAGTCGTCGATCACCCGGCCGCCGAGCGTGACCCGCTTGCCGTTGCTCTCCATCGTGAGCTGCTGGAGGTAGGCGGGGAAGCGCGCGAGGTATTGGTCGTAGGGGAGGACGGCGATCGAATGGGCGCCCAGGAAGGTGGCGTTCCAGACGGCGATCAGGCCGTGCAGGACCGGGAGATTGGTCTTGAAGTCGGCCGTGCGGAAGTGCTCGTCCATGGCGTGGAAGCCGGCGAGCATGGCGCGGAACTGCTCCGGTCCGATCGCGAGCATCGTGGAGAGGCCGATCGCCGAGTCCATCGAGTAGCGGCCGCCCACCCAGTCCCAGAAGCCGAACATGTTGGCCGTGTCGATCCCGAAGGCGGCCACCTCCTTGGCGTTGGTGGAGACGGCCACGAAATGCCGGGCCACCGCCGCCTCGTCGCCGACGCCAGCCAGGGTCCACGCCCGGGCCGTGCGGGCGTTGGCGAGCGTCTCCTGGGTGGTGAAGGTCTTCGACGAGACGATGAACAGCGTCTCGGCCGGATCGAGGCCGTGAACCGCCTCGGCGAAGTCGGTGCCGTCGACGTTGGAGACGAAGCGGAACGCGAGTTCGCGGTCGGCATAGTGCCTGAGCGCCGTGTAGGCCATCACGGGCCCGAGATCGGAGCCGCCGATCCCGATGTTGACGATCGCCCGGATCCGCTTGCCGGTGTGGCCGAGCCAGGCGCCTGTGCGGACGCGGTCGCAGAAGGCGGCCATCCGGTCGAGCACCTCGTGCACGCCGGGCACCACGTCCTCGCCGTCGACGACGATCTTCGCCCCGCGCGGGGCCCGCAGCGCCACGTGCAGCACCGCGCGGTTTTCGGTGGCGTTGATTCGCGCCCCGGCGAACATCGCCTCGATGCGGTCCCGCAGGCGGCAGGCCTCCGCGAGGCGGACGAGCAGGGGCAGGGTGCCCTCGGTGAGCCGCTGCTTGGAATGATCCACGAACAGGCCGCAGGCCTCGAACGAGAACCGCTCGGCCCGAATCCGGTCGGCGGCGAAGAGCTCCCGCAGCGACAGGTGCCCGTTGGCGCGGGCGTGGTTGGCGAGGGCTTGCCACTCGGGCAGCGACGCCCGGCTCGGTGACGACCGATCGTCGCTCATCTCAACCGCCTTTCTTCGCCACGGCGCGCGACTTGGCTTCGACGACGCCGAGCAGCTCGTCCCAGCTCTTCACGAAGGCCTCGGCTCCGTCCCGCTGGAGCCTCGCTCCGAGCGCGGCCACATCCACCCCGGCCCGCTCGATCGCGAAGATCGTCGCCTCGGCCAGCCCACCGCCGGCCGAGAGCGTGGCCGTGACGCGGCCGTGATCTGCGAAGGCGTGGAGCGTCTTCTCGGGCATGGTGTTGATCGTGTTGGGGGCGGCCAGGGCGTCGACGTAGAGGCAATCCGAGGCGCTCGGGTCCTTCGTGCCCGTGCTCGCGAACAAGAGCCGTTGCGGCACCGCCCCGAAGCTGCAGAGCCGCTCGAAGCGGTCGGAGGCCAAGAGATCGCGATACGCCTTGTAGCTGAGTTCCCCGACGGCGATCCCGAGCCGGTTCACGAGCTCCGACGGCAGCGTCTTGGCCGTGGCGCCATCCCACCGGCTGATGAAGAGCGAGGCCACCGAGCAGACCCGCGGGGAGAGCCCGGCCTCGATTCGCCGCTCGATGCCCCGCAGGTAGGCTTCGGCGGCGGCCAGATACTGCTCCCGGGTGAAGAGGAGCGTCACGTTCACGGGCACGCCCGCGAAGATGGCCTCCTGAATGGCCGGTAATCCCTCGGGCGTGCCCGGAATCTTGATGAACAGGTTCGGGCGGGCTGCCCGGGCGTGGAGGGCCTTGGCCTGGGCGAGCGTGGCGGCGGTGTCGTAGGCAAGCTTGGGCGACACCTCGAGCGACACCCAGCCGTCGATGCCGCCGCTGCGGTCGAAGGCGGGGCGAAACAGGTCGGCCGCCCGTTGCAGATCCTCGATTGCGATCTCGAAGAAGGCCTCTTCGGCAGAGCGCTTCTGCCCGCCGAGCGCGGCCAGGGGGGCGTCGTAGAACGCCGTGTCCTTGACCGCGAGGTTGTAGATGGTGGGGTTGCTCGTCAGCCCCGTGACGTGCAGGTCGCGGATGTAACGGGCGAGCGTGCCGTCGTCGAGCATCCCGCGGTTGATCTGATCGAGCCAGAGGCTCTGGCCGACCCGCTGGAGGGCGGCGGTGGAGGCGGACATGGGTGGCTCCTGGGCTTACGGTTCGGCCGCGGAATCTACCATTTTGCCGGCCTCCCCAAAGAAGTCGGGGGGCGGACGGACCTTGGCAGGCTGAAAGCCTGCCGCAAGGTCGCGGCATCCGCCTTGGCGATCCGTGGCCGCGCTGGAACCGTCGAGTGGCCACGGGTGTCTGGCCCGGGGAGTGCGGTCACCGCCCCGTTCAACGCCCGGCCACCATCACCCGTACCGCCCGGATTCAGCGGGATGAAATCCCGCTGCCACGTTTTTGTGGCTGCGGCGCGGGACCTCCGCGCTCGCCCGCGTCGGCGTCGTCTTCTTCTTCCCAATCGTCGTCAGCCGATTCGTCGCCCTCGAACGACTCCGCGGAGGCGTCGTCTTCCCACTCCTCGGTCTCATCCTCGACCGCGAAGGACGCCTGCTCGTGGGCGTGCGGCTGGATCTTCAGCTTCCGCGGGGCGGGGTCGGGGGGCAGGGGGGCGGTACCGGTGCGGGCGGCCCATTCCTCCATGGTCACGAGCACTTCGCGGGCCTGGCTGCCCTTGTACTCGCCCACGATGCCGTCTTCGGCCATGAAGTCGATCAGGCGGGCCCCGCGGCCGTAGCCCACGCCCAGGGCCCGCTGCAAGAGCGACACGCTCCCGCGGCCCTCGCGGATCACGACCTCCACGGCGGCCTCGTAGAGGTCGTCCTTGTCCTTCGGGCTGCCCCCCGGCTTGGCCTCGCCCTCGGCCGCCGGCCCGGCGGGCTGGAGGTTCACGAGCTCCGCGGCGTACTGCGGCTCGCTCGTACCGATCGTGGCCATCACGCGGCCGATCTCCTCGTCGGAGAGGAACGTGCCCTGGCCGCGGAGGATCTGGCTCGTGCCCGGCGAGAGGAAGAGCATGTCGCCGTTGCCCAGGAGCCGCTCGGCCCCCATCTCGTCGAGCACCACGCGGCTGTCGGTGCGGCTGGCCACCTGGAAGGCGATCCGGGCCGGCAGGTTGCTCTTGATCAGGCCCGTGATGACGTCCACCGTCGGCTTCTGGGTGGCGAGGATCAGGTGGATGCCCACGGCCCGGCTCTTCTGGGCCAGGCGGATGATGTGGGCCTCGATCTCCTTGCCGGCCGTCATCATCATGTCGGCGATCTCGTCGGCGATCATCACGATGAAGGGCATCGTGGTGGGGATCGC
>JBJTAA010000373.1:0-2609 GCA_046090525.1 Planctomycetota bacterium | reverse complement strand
GGATGGGCGTTGCCGAGGATCAGCGGCCCCCAGGCGAGCGTGTAGTCGAGCAGGCGATGGCCGTCGGCGTCGATATACCAGGCCCCCTCACCCCGCTCGAAGAACAGCGGCGCCGGGGCCCCAGCCTTCCGCCTCCCGCTGGAGACGCCCATCGCGAGCGAGCGTTTCGAGCGTTCCAGGAGCGCGGTCGAGGCGTCGATCGTGAACGGCGGGGCGGCGGTCATGCGGCACAGGCTCCTCGAGAAGGCGACAGGCATTTCACTATACAAAACTCTGGAATCCGCCAACAGGAACGCTGCTGGTGTTCCGGAGGGGGTGGGCATGCCGTGCCCCGAAACCGGAGCCGGGAACCCGGAGCACGGAATGGTGCGAGCGGCTCGGGTGCGGCGACTCCTGCTATGATCGCGGCCTCACAGGACGGGTGACGCCATGCAGCTTTCTCCGCTCGACTGGGGCATCATGCTCGCGGCGTTTGCCGCCTACCTCGCCATCGGCTGGTGGGCCGGCGCGGAGCAGGAGGACGACTACGAGCATTTCTTCCTCGGCGGCCGTGCCCAGCCCTGGTGGCTGCTGGGGACCTCGATGGTGGCCACGACCTTCGCCGCCGACACGCCCAACCTCGTGACCGGCATCGTGCGGGAGCGGGGCGTGTTCGGCAACTGGGCGTGGTGGGCCTTCCTGCTCACCGGCAGCGTCACCACCTTCTTCTTCGCGGCCCTGTGGCGGCGCAGCGGCGTGCTGACCGACATCGAGTTTTACGAGGTCCGCTATTCCGGCCGGCCGGCCGCCTTCCTCCGCGGCCTGCGGGCGGTGTATCTGGGGGTCGTCTTCAACGTCCTGGTGATGGCCACCGTCTCACTCGCCGCGATCAAGATCGGCGGCGTGATGCTCGGACTCGGACCGCTGGAGTCGGTGGCGGTGGCGGCCGCGGTGACCCTCGCCTACTCGGCGGCCGGCGGGCTGACGGGCGTGCTCGTCACCGATCTCGTGCAGTTCGTGATCGCCGTGGCCGGGGCGGTCGCCGCCGCGGTGTATCTCGTGAACCTGCCCGAGGTGGGCGGCCTCGGAGCCTTGATGGCCCGGCCCGAGGTGGTGGCGAAACTGCCCCTCGTGCCCGACTTCGCCACGACGGCCCGCGACGTGCTCCTGGCGGCGATCGTGCTGCCGCTGGTCGTGCAGTGGTGGAGCACCTACTACCCCGGCGCCGAGCCGGGGGGCGGCGGCTGGGTGGTGCAGCGGATGCTCGCCGCCAAGGACGAGCGGCACGCGGCCGCGGCCACGCTGCTGTTCAACGTGATGCACTACGCGGTGCGGCCCTGGCCCTGGATCCTGGTGGCGCTGGCGTCGCTCGTGGTCTATCCCGACGTGGCGTCGCTGCAGGCGGCCTTTCCGGCGGTCGACAGCCGGTATGTGCGCGACGACCTCGCCTATCCAGCGATGCTTGCCCGCCTGCCGAGCGGCCTGCTCGGCCTGCTCGTGACTTCGCTCGTGGCGGCCTACATGAGCACGATGAGCACCGCGGTCAACTGGGGCTCGAGCGTGGTGGTCAACGACGTCTACCGGCGGTTCATCGATCCGGCAGCCGACCAGCGGCGGCAGGTCTGGGTGGGGCGGCTGGCCACGGCGGCCCTGATGATCGCCTCCTGCGGACTCGCCCTCGTGCTCCGCGATACGCTGCAGATGTTCGAGCTGCTCCTGCAGTTCGGGGCGGGCACCGGCCTCGTGATGATGCTGCGTTGGTATTGGTGGCGGATCAACGCCGCGGCGGAGATCGCGGCGGTCGTGGTCTCCGCGGTGATGGCGCTGACGTTTTTCGCCTGGGGCCAGGTGGCTCCGGAGTCGGTGCCCGTCACCTGGGTGCAGCTGATCGTCGGCGCGGGCGTGACCACGCTGGCGTGGCTCGCGACGGCGCTCGTCACGCCCCCCACCGATCCGGCGGTGCTCGACCGCTTCTATGCCAAGGTGCGACCAGCCGGCCCCGGCTGGCGGGCCGTGGCGGCACGGGTGACGCCGCCGCCGGCGGTGCCCGACGCCCAGGCCGATCCGCGGCCGGGGCTCGCCCCGTTGATCGCCACGATCGCCTCCACGGCTGCGATCTGGGCGGCCCTGTTCGCAGTGGGCCACTTTCTCTACGGCCGCGCCGCGACCGCCGCCATGCTCACGGCCGTCGCGGGTGCCGGCGCGCTCGTCGTGCGCGGCTGCTGGCCGCGGCTCGAGTTTCGTTGAGCCGATGCGGACGCCGCGGCGTGGCCGAGGTCACTCGGTGAGTGGCCTGGATCTCATCAGCCGGAAAGCACGCTCTCGCGAGAGAGAACGGCAACCGAGGCTCGCGCGCGCGGCATCGCCAGGAGTTCCTCGCGTTCGGCCTGCGGAAAGCGAGCGCCGGTGCGGGCCGGTGGCCCCGGGCGTGCCGCGGGGAATGACCGTGCCCGCGGGCTGTCGTGCTCGCCGGTGCAGCGGCCGACGAAGGAGCGCCGCTCAGCGGGGAATCTCGCCGAGCCACTGGATGCCGATGATCCGCTGCTCGACGTTCCCCGACTTCGGCTCGAGGGAGCCCGGCTTCGCGCCCGCGAACTTGTCCACGCCGAGCTGCCACACCAGCCGCTTGT
>JBJTAA010000372.1:0-6933 GCA_046090525.1 Planctomycetota bacterium | reverse complement strand
GTGTCGCTGACGACGACCGCCGGCGGCACGATCGCCCAGGCGGCCACGGGTTCCGCGATCACGGCGACGGCCCTGGCCGTCGCTGCGGACGGGGCGGTCACGCTCGCCGATTCCGGCAACGCATTCGCGCTCGTCGCGATCAAGACCACGGACGACTCGGTGGCGCTCCGTGAGGACTCCGGCTACTCGATCAGCCAGCTCACGACGGTCGACGACGGCCGCGACTCCCGACCCACTGCCACAGTCACAGGCATCGACGTGGGTCTTGGCACCGTCCGCCTGGTGACCATCTCGGGCGCGACGGCCTCGAGCGTCGGTCAGGGGCGGGCGATTCTCGCGGGCGGCCTGGGCCTCGAGGGGGCCGGCACCGACTGGAACCTCGGGCTCGCGACCAACGACGTCGCCACGCTCGCCGCCGACACGGGCTCGATCGTGTTCCGCGATGTGGACGACCTCGTGATCGGCACGGTGAACGCGGTCACGCCGCGGGCCGAGATCTCCGGCATCACCGTGGCGCGCACGCTCGACGTGATCGCCGGCACCACGCTCGCGATCACGGCGGCGGGCGACATCATCTCGGCCGCCTCATCCGGAACGGCGGTCAATCTGGAGGCTCCGTTAGGCATCTCCACCGCGGGCGACGTGATCACGGCCGGCGGCGACGTGGAGTTCGACCACGCCACCACGCTGACCGGCGACGTCGTCCTTGACCTCGAGGACGGCCCAAATCGTGGCCTCGTGACCTTCGCCGACGCGGTCGACGGCACGGCCTCTGGACAGGAGTCGCTGACGGTCGGCGGCGACCTCGACGCGTCGGCGTCGATCGGCTCGGCCGTGGCGCTCGAGAGCCTGTCGGTGACGGGCGACTCGACCCTCGCCGGCGGCATCACCCTGCGGACGACCGGCAACCAGACCTATACGGGCGAGGCTTTGAGCACCGGCACGATCACGATCCAGGCGGGGTCGGGCTCGACGGTCGCGTTCCTCGACGAGGTCTCGCTCGGCGGCCTCGTCACGGCCACCGGCGACACCGCCGCCTACAACGTGGCCCTCACGGGATCGCCCGTCTCGGTGACGAACGCCGTCACCTTCTCCAACACCGGCACCGTCACGCTCGGCGACGCCGACACCGACTCGCTGACCTTCGGGGGCGGCCTCACGAGCACCGCGCCCACGCTCACCAATCTCGCCGGCACGATCGCCACGACGAACACGAATGCCTCGTTCGGAACGACGACGCTCACCGCCGACACGACCATCTCCACGGGCTCTGGCGACGCCAGCTTCACGGGCTCGGTCGATGGCAGCCAGGCTCTCGCGGTGAACGCGGCCGGCACGACGACCTTCGGTGGGCTGGTCGGTTTCACGACGCCGCTGGTGAGCCTCGTGACCGACGCCGCGGGCACGACCCGCCTGAACGGCACGATCATCAAGACCAGCGGCGCCGCGGGCATGGTGTTCAACGATCCGGTGGTGCTCGGTGTGCTCGCCGACCTGACGGCCGACAACCAGGGCGTGATCACATTCGCCTCCACGCTCGACGGGGCCTACTCGCTGGCGGCCCGCACGACAGGTGTGACGACCTTCGGTGGGGCGGTCGGCTCCATCACGCCCCTCACGCTCGTGACGCCCGATGCCGGCGGCGAGACCCGGATCGACGGCGGCAGCGTGCAGACGTCGGGCCCGAACGGGCAGCTGTACTACGATGCGGTGGTGCTCGGGGCCGCCACGACGCTCACGGCGACGAACTCGGGCCTGGTGATTTTCGTCAGCACGCTCGACGGTGGCCACTCGCTGGCGGTGAACACCGCCGGCCTGACGTCCTTCGCCGGGGCAGTCGGCGGCACCACGCCGCTCGCGAGCCTCGTGACCGACGCCGCGGGTACGACCACGATCGCCGGCGGCAGCGTGGCCACGAGCGGGGCGGCGGGCCAGGTCTACAACGACGCGGTCGAGCTGCAGAACAACACGACGCTCACGGCCCAGGCCTCGGGCCCGATCACCTTCGCCACGACGCTCGACGGACCATACTCGCTCAACGCCGACACCGAGGGCACGACGACCTTCGGCGGAGCCGTGGGTGGCACGATGGCGCTTGCGAGCATTACGACCGATGCCGGCGGCACCACCCGGATCGACGGCGGCAGCGTGAAGACGTACGCGGGCGGCCAGACGTATGGAGATGCCGTGCTGCTGGGAGCCAACACGACGCTCACGGCCGGCAACTCCGGGATGATCCGGTTCGCGAACAGCATCGACGGCGGCTTTACGCTCGCCGCGAACACCCAGGGTGAAACCGGGTTCGACGGGGCGGTGGGGGGCACGACGCCGCTCGTGAGCCTGGCGACCGATGCGGGCGGCACGACGGCGATCAGCGGAGGCTCGATCAAGACGAGCGGCTTGGCGGGCCAGGTGTTTGGCGACGCGGTCACGCTCGGGGACGACGCGACGCTCACGGCCGACAGCCTCGGCGCGGTCACGTTCGCGAGCACGGTGGACGGCTTCCGGCGGCTGGTGGTGAACACCGCCGGTGACACGACCTTCGGCGGTGCGGTCGGCGGCACGGATCCGCTGGCCCATGTCGAGACCGACGCTCCCGGTCGCACGCTCGTCAATGGCGGCCTGATCCGGACGGCGAGCCCCGTGAGCCAGTTCTACGCCGATCCGGTGCTGCTCGGGGCCGAGACGCTGTTCGAGGCCCTCGGCGGCGGGGCCATCACCTTCGGCAGCACGCTCGACGGCGGCTTCGGGGCGACCGTCAACACGAGCGGCACGACCACCTTCACCGGCGCGGTGGGCGGCACGGCTCCGCTCGTGAGCCTGACGACCGACGCCGGCGGCACGACGCAGATCAACGGCGGCGCGGTCACCACGAGCGATGCGGCCGGCCAGGTCTATAACGACGCGGTGACGCTCGGGGCCAACACGATCCTGGCGGCCGGCGCGAGCGGTCCGATCCGGTTCGGGAGCACGCTCGACGGTGCCTACACGCTCGCCGCGAACACGCAGGGCACGACCACGTTCGATGGGGCGGTGGGCGGCACGGCGAACCTCGTGAGCCTCACGACCGACGCCGGCGGCACGACGGCGCTCAATGGCCGCGCCGTCACGACCAGCGGCTCCGCGGGTCAGGTCTTCAACGACGCGGTCACGCTCGGGGCCGACGCGCTGCTGACGGCCCACGACTTCGGCGCGATCACGTTCGCGAGCACGCTCGACGGCCCCCATGCGCTCTCCGCCGACACGCAGGGCACGACCACCTTCGGCGGCGCGGTGGGCGGGATCGCGCCGCTGGCGGCGGTCGTCACCGATTACGGCGGCACAACGCAGATCAACGGTGGCAGCGTCACGACGACGACGCCGTTCTCGTTCGCCGGCCGACCCGGCGACGACGTGGGAGCGCTCGTCAACTCCGGCCAGTTCTACAACGACGCGGTGGTGCTCGGGGCCAACACCGTGCTCGCGGCCGGTGTCGTTACCATCATGCCCATGGCCGTGATCGGCGGCGACGAGATCGCCTTCGCCAGCACGGTCGACGGGGCCTTCTCGCTCACCGTCAGAACGGTCGGCACGACGAGCTTCAATGGGCCCGTCGGGAGTGTCACGCCGCTGGCGAGCCTCGCCACCGATGCCTATGGCACGACCTCGGTGACCGGCCGCCTCGTACGGACGACCGGCAATCAGACCTACGCCGATCCGCTCACCTTCGAGCCGATGGTCTATGACAACGCCTTCGATCTGGAGGTGTCGCTGCCGGCCGACGAAGAGGATGCCGATCTCGAGTCGTCGATCTTCACGCCCCCGACGACGCTGCTCGCCGGGGCCACCGTCTCGGCCCTGCAGGGCATCACGGGCGGCGGCCACAACCTCGTGATCGAGGGCAACGCGGTGTTCGGCGACCAGCCGGGTTCGCTGATCCCCGACGACCTCGTGAACTCCGTCGATCCGGTCACGGACCTGAGCGATCTCCGCATCACGGGCACCACGACGGTCAACTCGACGCTGATCGCCTCGACCGGCCTCCAGACCTACGAGTCGGGCGTGGTCCTCGGCAGCGACGTCCTGTTCCAGGGCTCGGGCCAGCGGTTCGAGTCCACGGGGAGGGGCATCGGCTGCGCGCTCCGCGTTGCGTCCACCACGGTGGGCATCGTGTTCGACGGCGACGTCGGCACGGCGGCGGCGCCGCTCGGCGGTGTGTCGGCCCTGGCCTTCGGGGGCGACGTGCGGATCAACGCCGCGATCTACTCGATCAACCCGGTGTTCATCTTCGCGGTGTACGGGTCGGTGATCGGCGGGGCGAACAACGCGATCCGTGCCCCGGGCACGACGATCAATCTCGTCGGCCTCGCGGGCATCGGGGTCGGTACGCCGATCGCCGTCGAGGCCGCCTCGGTCAACGCCATCTCCACGGGCGGCGATGTTCGCCTCCGGGGCATCGGCGACCTGGTGGTCGGCGAGCAGGGCTGGTCCGCAAACGGCCTGATCTCGCTCGATGCGAGCGGCGACATCCGCGTGCCTGGTGGCCGCACGATCCAGGCGCAGAACGGCGTCACCACGACCAAGCCGATCCGCTGGGGACTCCTGGGCACGGCCGATTCGGGCCCGGGCTCGCTGCGGAACGTGATCGGCCAGGCCAACGGCACGAGGGCGCCGGGCATCGTCGAGTTCGGCAACACGCCGGCGACGTACGTGCTGGCGTCGCAGTTGCCCGACGTCACGACGAGCCTGCAGCTGAATGGCGGCGGGCAGGTGACGATCTCGGGCAACCGCCGGGTGGCCAACGGCCTGACGTTCGCGCCGGGCTCCGCCGGCAGCCGGCTCAGCGGCGTGTCGCTCGTGGGCTTCCGCAACTTCGGCGTCCGCCTGATGAACTCACCGGGCGTGGCGATCGACGGAGTGAGCGTCACGAGCCTCAACACGATGCAGTCGATGGGTCTCTACGCCACGGGCGATCTGGCGGGCACGACGGTTCGCTCGAGCCGCTTCTCCTCGGGTGGCCTGCGTGGGGCGCTCTTCGTGAACGCCCGCAACCTCGCCTTCGGGGCGATCGGCCAGGGCAACACGCTCGTCGGCAACCGCTCGGTGCCGGGGTCCAAGTTCGCGGGCACGGGAATCCGGGCCGAGGGCGACAGCACGGGCACGGTGGTGGAGGGCAACACCTTCACGCAGAACCACTACGGCTTTGCGTTCATCAACGCCCGCAACCTGCGGCTGGCGAACAACACCTTCACCCGCAACACGATCGCGGCGATCTTCGTCGAGGGCCGCAACACGGGCAGCGTGGCGACGGGCAACACCTTCGGCACCGGCGCCCAGAAAAACGCCCGCAACATCATGCGTGTCCGCGGCGCGACGGGCGTCTGACCGACCCGGTGCCACCACCGCGCCGCTGCCCCCGTAGCCGCGGGCTTCCAGCCCGCGGAATCGGCTTGCCATGCGAGCCCGTTTTCGGCGACGTAGCCGCGGGCTTCCAGCCCGCGGAATCCGCCTGCCATGCGAGCCCGTTCTCGGCGGGCAAGATGCCCGCCGCTACTTGATCGCGGCGTCTGCGGGAAACGTCGTCGCAGCGTCTCTCCCGTAGCCGCGGGCTTCCAGCCCGCGGAACCCACCTGCCACGCCGCCACTTCAGGCTGGCCGGGCCGCCGACGAAAAATCCCACTCCTCGGGCCGCCCACACAGCCCCGCCCGTACCTGGTTGTATTCCACATACCGCACGATCCGCTCCAGTTCCTCCTCGTCGCGAACCACGCGGTCGTACGACTCCTCCTGCCAGAATCGGCCGTGTCGGCCAAGGAGACGGTTGCACTCGAGGGCGGTGTATGACTTGAGGGCCGAGGTGATGGACAGTCGCCGAAAAGGGACTTGGACTGTGCGGTCCGTGAGTGGCCGAAAGACCCAGTGCACATGGCTGGGCATGACGACGTAAGCGATGAGGTCGTAGCGGAGACGGTCGCCCCAGTGCAGAGCGTCCGTGACGATGCGTGCGATACGTGGATCCTCGAGCCATCGAACCATCGGGCTCCTGTCCAAGAGCGTGTCGTAAGCGACAAAGGCCCGTCCCGATGCTGTTGCCGTTGAAGCGGCAGATGCCTGCTGTGGGAGAGGCGAGCGTTCAGGACGCCGCGGTGAGAGGCAGCCACTGGACGGCGCGCTGCCTGCCAGGCACATCGTGACGAAGTAGGTGGCGTTGAGCATCTCCCAGTGGGGGAGGTTGCGGCGGTAAAAGTGCTCGGTCATTCGCGACACCGCAGTAAGGAGTGAACAAAGATACACTATACGAATCTTGCGGTGGTTTGCAAGGCCTTGGTCAGGGCCACGCCGCCCCGACGAGCACCCCCTCGTAGCCGCGTCACCCTGCCTGCCCGGTGTGGCTATGTAGCCGCGGGCTTCCAGCCCGCGGAATCGGCTTGCCATGCGAGCCGGTTCTCGCCCCCGTAGCCGCGGGCTTCCAGCCCGCGGAATCCGCGTCACCACGCTGCCCGTTCTCGGCGGGCAAGATGCCCGCCGCTACAACTACGTCTTTGCGCCGCCAGAAACCGCATGGCTCATCTCGCGCTTCTCCACGACGCCGACCCCGATCGCCGCGAGCAGTTCACGGCCGGCGTCCGCCGGCTGTTCGCCGAACTGCCGGGCACCGTGGCGGGCGAGGTGACCGCCGGGCCTGTCGCCTGCCTCTGGGCCGCCGGCCCGACGGCCCCCATCGATGTGCATCGCCATGGCGACCGTCTCGCCGTGCTCATCGGCTACGCCGTGGATGACGCCGGCCGGTGGCTCACCGCATCCCAACTCGGCGATGCGTGGCTCTCCGACGACGACGCCACCGCCTACGACGGCTACCACGTGGCCTTCGTCTTCGATCCAACCCGTGGCCTCGCGGCCGGGGTCGATCCGCTCGGACTCTTTCCGCTCTATCACGCGTCGCTGCCCGACGGC
>JBJTAA010000371.1:0-4598 GCA_046090525.1 Planctomycetota bacterium | reverse complement strand
CGCCGCCGTGCAGAACTTCAACGTCCTCTTCGGCCTCCCCGAGCACGCCGGACTGCTGTGAGCACGATCCCAACTTCATCCGCTGGTCGCTGTGGCCCCAATGGTGTTCGGCACGGGGTGTGCAGCCGTCATCCAAGCCCCCTTGCGCAAGCAAGGGGGATGACGCCTGCCATGCCAGGCAGCCCCAGCGGCCCAACGCCAGACGAAGTGGTTTGCGTCGTCCCCCCGGCTCGCGCCGGGGGGCTTTTATGCAGAACGTGTGCCGAACACCATTGGCAGGATGCCGGGAGCGAGCGTCCGGCGAGATGGCACGGGCGACCCCGGCCCACTTGGTTGATTTGCACAACTCCCGGATGAAGTTCCATGTCGTCGGCAGTGAACGGCCCGGCCGCGGGGGAGTCGATCCGGCGGCACAGCCGGTCGTTCTCGTTCGCCAGCCGGCTCTTGCCCGCCGCCAAGCGGGCCGACGTCGAGCGGCTCTATGCCTGGTGTCGGTGGTGCGACGACGGCGTCGATGCCGCGGCCTCGCCGCGGGAGGCGGTCGCGTTCGTCGACCGGGCCACGGAGGACGTCCGCCGGATCGCCGCCGGCGAGAGCCCGGTCGCCGGCGAGAGCCGCTGGCTGGCGGAACTCGTCGGCCGACACGACCTGCCGCTCGGGGCGGCGCTGGCCCTGCTCGAGGGAATGCGGTCCGACCTCACGCCGGCGGCCGGCTTTCACGAGGCCGACCTGCTGCGGTACTGCTTCCGGGTGGCCGGGGCGGTCGGCGTGCTCTTGTGTCCGATCCTCGGCCTCGAGGATCGCCGCCATCTCCCCCACGCCGCGGCGCTCGGCATGGGCATGCAGCTGACCAACATCGCCCGCGACGTGGCGGAGGACTGGCGGCGGGGCCGCTGCTACCTGCCGGTCGAATGGACCGACGGCCTCAGGCCCGGCGGCGGGCCCCCCGACCCGTTGCGGGTGCGGCGGGGCGTGCGGACGATCCTGGAGGTCGCCGATGGCTACTACACTGCCGGGGAGGCCGGCATCGGCGGGCTCGACCGCGATGCCCGCCTGGCCGTCCGGGCGGCGGCGCGGATCTACCATGCGATCGGGACCAGGATCAGACAGCGCGATTTTCGGGTGCTCGACGAGCGGGCCCGCGTCTCGACGCTCGGGAAACTGAGGCTGTTCGCCCTCGCGATGCTCGTGCCTGCGGGCGCGGGCCGGTGGACGAAGCTCGATGACCCGGCCCGGCACGCCCTCGCCACGGCCGACGAACTTTTACGGGAACACGGAGTCTCGACATGAAGTGGGAAGCCTGGAGCGTGGTGTTCACCGGTCTGTCGCTGACGAGCGTGACGGCGGCCGTCCTGTTCGTCCTGGTCGCGATCAATCCGAAAGACGCCGCCTACGGCTCGACGCCCCTGTACTACGCCGCCGGCTCGGCCATCGTGGCGGTGGCCTTCAATCGGGCCTCGGCCTGGGCGGCCCGCCGGGCCGGGCGTCCGGAGCGGTGAATCGTCGTCACCCGTCCTCCCGGCCTCCACGGCCGGCGGGCGCCGCCCCGGCTGCGGCCTCCCGCTTCCGCTCGATCGCGGCGAAGCAGGCGAACGCGCCGAGCACGGCCAGCCCGTAAAGCATCGCGATCAGGGCCAGCACCACGTCGTAGGGCTTGGGCGTCGAGAGGGACACCCGCAGGAGGACCGTCGAGATCACGAAGCCGGCGTTGCGAAACACGTATTCGTAGCGGTCGTAGTAGGCCAGCGACACGATCAGGATGAAGACGTCGGTGAAGATCATGAACTCGAAGAAGCGGGGGAAGAAGAAGAGGTCGACGTCGATCGGCGGCGGGGCCAGCAGCACCGGCAGCCGGTCGACCAGCCCGGCCCAACTGGCGAGGTTGACCGCCGCCAGGGTGACGAGCACGACCAGCAGCAACACCGCCACGGCCTTCTTGAGCTGGATGAAGCCCTCCAGGTCGCGATGAACG
The DNA here is from genome assembly GCA_046090525.1 of Planctomycetota bacterium. GTDB lineage: Bacteria > Planctomycetota > Planctomycetia > Pirellulales > UBA1268 > QWPN01. The sequence continues at coordinate 2,626 of JBJTAA010000371.1, read as the reverse complement.
CGCATCTTCGGTGTCACGTGCCGCAGCAGGGTGAAGCCGGTGACGATCAGGAACATCGCGAGGGCGCCGGCCATGTCGAACAGGACGGCCCTGACCGCGGCGGGCTCGGCCAGCCAGTTTTCCAGGTTCTGGAAATTGCCGATGTCCTTGAACACGCCACGGACGACGATCAGCGAGATGATCTGGTATTGCTTGGCGATCTCCCCGGTGTGCGAGGCCGCCAGGGCGAACACCAACAGCACGACCTCGTAGAACAGAATCACGCTGAAGGGCGTGTAGACGGCATGCAGCGGGCTCTCGTCGAGCCCCGCGAAGAACGTCTGCGGCAGGTCGGGGAACAGCCGGGCGATCCCGATCACGGCCAAGTGCACGAGAAAGCCGACGGCCGCGCCCGTCACCACCAGCCGCTCGAGCCAGGCCCGCACGGGTGGGCTGTCGAGGGCGTCGAAGATCGCGGCGAGGTTGCGGCGGATCGAACCCAGCACGGCACTCGCTCCGAGGTGATCGATCCGCTCGGGGGCCGCTGCCCTCCCCGCCAGCATTGTAGGCGGCGCGGGGGTTGGCGTTTCTTCCGATCGGCGCCTATCTTGTGGTGACGCCGGCTCCCGAACCGCTCGGCGAGATTCCCGCCGAGTCCTGCCCGCATGACGCGTGACCCAGCCGCCGGCGTCCCCCCGCCCGGCAAACGCGGCCCGCTCCGCCGACTCTACGACTGGGTGCTCTCCTGGGCCGACTCCCCCTCCGGCACGGCCGGTCTGGCGGCGATCTCGTTCGCGGAGAGTTCGTTCTTCCCGATCCCGCCGGACGTGCTGCAGATCGCCCTCTCGGTCGCGAAGCCGCGGCGGAGTTTCTACTACGCGGCGATCTCGACGGTTGCGAGCGTGGCCGGCGGCGTGCTGGGCTGGGCGATCGGCTGGGGGCTGTGGCAGGTTCTGCAGCCCTGGTTCTTCCGCTACGTGCCCGGCTTCTCGCCCGAGAAGTTCACCTACGTCGAGTCGCTCTACCAGGGCAACGCTTTTCTGGCGATCTTCGCCGCCGCCTTCACGCCGATTCCCTACAAGGTGTTCACGATCGCGGCGGGGGTCTGCTCCGTGCCGCTGGGCACGCTCGTGGCGGCATCGCTCTTCGGCCGGGGCGGCCGCTTCTTCCTCGTGGCCGCCGCGACCTACTTCGTCGGCTCGACGGCCAAGCAGTTCCTCGATCGCTACCTCGAGGTCGTGACCATCGTGCTGCTGCTCGCGATCGTGGCCGGCTTCGCCGCGATCCGGTTCCTGCTGCCGGCATGACGCATGGAGTCCGGTCACGCCGTGACGGGATCACGAGTGACGCAGCGCTTTCGCGCGTCCGGGCTTGCCCATGCCGCACCGCCGGACGCTCGCTACGGGCATCCCTGCCCTTCGCTCGCTCGATGCTGGCCTCGCTTCGCCATCCTGGCTTCGCTCGGCCAGCAACGCCGGCTCTGCGGCACGGGCAAGCCCTCACCGGTTCCGGCCCATGAGTCCGGTCACGCCGTGACCGGATCGCGAGTGACGTCGGGTCGACACGGACCCGGTTCCGGCGGAACCGGGCTCCTGGGGGCGGAACCGGGCTCTGCCGCACAACCGGTCGACGTCTGGCCGGCTGGAGGCCGGCCGCAGGCAGGCGAGGGCGACCTTGGCTCGCCCTCCGACCGCCCCAGGCTGCGGGGGCCATGGATGGCCCCGCAGCCGTGAATTCAGAACCCGCTGAACTGCTCGAACTCGTCGTAGGGCCGGTGTTCGAGGTTCACGAACCGCGTGTAGTCCTGCTGCCAGAGGAGCTTGACGTCGTCGGTGGGGCCGTTGCGTTGCTTGGCCACGATGATCTCGGCCTGGCCCTTGACCCGCTCCCGATCCTCGTCGTTGGTCTGGTAATACTCCTCGCGGTGCACGAACATCACCACGTCGGCATCCTGCTCGATGGCGCCCGACTCGCGGAGATGATTGAGCCGCGGCCGGTTGTCGCGGGAGGCCTCGGCCTGGCGGTTCAGCTGGGCCAGGCAGAGCACGGGAATGTCGAGTTCGCGCGACATCATCTTCAGCCGCCGCGCGATCCGAGCCACCTGCTCCTGCCGCGGATCGCGGGGATTGTCGGGCTCGATCAGCTGCAGGTAGTCGATCACGACGAGCGCGAGCCCCTGCTTCCGCTTCAAGCGGCGGGCCACGGCCGCGATCTCCGTGAGCGTGCGGCCGGGCGTGTCGTCGATGTAGAGCGGCGCCGTGCCGATCTCGGCCGACTTCTGCACGAGGCGGCGGCGATCCTCCTGCGAGATCGTGCCGTTGCGCAGCCGGTGGCCGTTGACCTGCGCGGCCGAGCACAGGAGCCGGTCGGCCAGCTCCAGGCAGGCCATCTCGATGCTCACGAACAACACGGGCTGCCGCAGCCCGATCGAGACGTGCTCGGCGATGTTCATGGCGAAGGCCGTCTTCCCCATGCTGGGCCGGGCCGCCAGGATGATCAGTTCCGAGTTGTGCAGCCCGCCGCAGAGCGTGTCGAGGTCGCTGAAGCCGGTCTCCACGCCGCCGATGGCGTGCTCGTGCTTCATGCGGGCATCCATCCGCACCATCACGTCCTCGAGCACGGCCGCGATCGGCTGGGCATCGGCCGA
>JBJTAA010000370.1:0-2353 GCA_046090525.1 Planctomycetota bacterium | reverse complement strand
CAGCGACGCGGTGGCGGCGCAGGTGACGCTCACCGCCTGGCTCGAGCGCCAGGCGACATGAGGTGGCCCCCCCAGGAGCCCGGTTCCGCCGGAACCGGACTGGAGTTGATACCGCGTCCAGCGTGATCCGGTCACGGCGTGACCGGACTCCTGAGTTCCCAGGAGCACGGTTCCTCCGGAAACGGATCTGTGCCGACGCAGCACCCAGCGTGATCCGGTCACGGAGTGACCGGACTCCTGAGTTCCCAGGAGCCCGGTTCCGCCGGAACCGGGTTTCTGCCGACGCAGCGGCCAGCGTGATCCGGTCACGGCGTGACCGGACTCCTGGGGCTCACTCGAAGTCGGTGCGGCGGGCGACGGGGATCCGCAGTTCGACCCGCTCGCGGTCGCGAAAGATCACCACCGTCACCGTCTGGTCGACCGGCGTCATGCCCACGACGCTCATCAGGTGGTCGTCGTCCTCGATCGGCCGGCCGTCGAACTCGAGGATCACGTCGTCCGGCCGGATTCCGACGGTCGCCGCCGGGGCGCCCAGCGTGACCCCCTCCACCCGCGCGCCCACGGGCCGCACCATCCCCAGGCGATCGGCCTCCTCGGCGGTGAAGTCGCGATCCAAGCCCACGCCCAGGTAGGCCCGGGCCACGGAGCCGTGCTCCACGAGCTGCTCCGTCACGAACATCACCATCGAGATCGGGATGGCGAACGCGATCCCCTCGTAGCCGCCGGAGTTGCTGGCGATGGCGGTGTTGAGCCCCACCACCTCGCCCCGCAGGTTGACCAGCGGCCCGCCGCTGTTGCCCGGGTTGATCGCCGCGTCGGTCTGGATGAAGTCCTGGAACCGCACCGCCTCGTCGCCGAGCTCCAGGTCGCGACGGCCCTTGGCCGACACGATCCCGAGCGTCACGGAGTGGGTCAGGCCGAACGGGCTGCCGATGGCCAGCACCGTGTCGCCGATCTGCAGGCTGTCGGCGTCCGCGACGCGGGCGGTCGGGAGGTCGTCCCCTTCGATCTCGAGGGCGGCGATGTCGGTGCCGGCGTCGGACCAGGAGCGGCGGGGCACGAGCTCGCGACCGTCGTCGAGCCGGATGGCGATCGCGTCGAGTTCGGCGCCGTTGATCACGTGCCGGTTGGTGATCACCACCGTGCGGCCGGCCACCTCGATGATCACGCCGCTGCCGGCGTCGTCCTCGGTCGTCCGTCCGCCCCGCGGCCGGGCGAGCCGCTTCTTGGCCTGGATGTGGACCACGGCCGGCTTGAGCAGGGCCGCCAGCCGCCGCAGTTGCATCGCCTGGCGTTCGAGGGGCTCGGCGTCGCGGACGACCTCGTCGTAGAGCTTGGCCCGCTCCTCGCGGCTGACCCGCGCCGACCGCGTCGGGTCGACGCGGTCGCCCGTCGACTTCCGCTCGACGGGCGCGAGCCGGGGCGTCTCATCGGCCAAGGACGTCGCCCCTACGGCCAGGAGCATCGCCGCGGCCGCGGTGCGGAAGAACCGAAACCCTGACATACGACACCCACGGCCGGGACAAGCACGCCAGCGGCGAGCATACCCCGCGGGTCCGTCAGAGTTCCAATTCGCCGCCGATCGGCTCCTCGAACCGCCTGCTTCCGGCCTCGCCCGACCGCTCCAGTTCCCGCTGGCAGCCGATGCACATCGTCGCATACGGCAGTGCCTCGAGGCGGGCCAGCGGAATCCGACCGCCGCACACCTCGCACTGGCCGTACGTGCCGTCCTTCATCCGCTCCAGCGCGTTCTCGATCGAGGCGAGCTCCCGGCTCTCGACCTCCGCCAGCTGCGAGTTGATCTCGTCCTGCGCCGTGTCGTAGGCCGCGTCGATGACGTCGCCGGGCGACTGGCTGTGCAGCTCTCGCAGCAGGGTCAGGTCGCCGGCGAGCGCGCTGCGCAGCGCGTCGCGCCGCTTGACGAGGATCGCCCGCATGTTCGCCAGTGAGTCTTTGCGTGCCATTGTGACCGCTCCTTCCGCCCCGCCAGGTGGCCCCCCTGAACCGGCCACTGCGTCGGGTCGCAGCGAATACTACGGGGCCCTCGGAAAAATGGTTCGCGCAGGAAAAATCGGCAGGGATTCGGCCCGAAATGCAGGGAAAGACCGTGCCGACAGTTGGCGGAGGGGGGGCAGACTTTTCCGGGGCCTCACTCGGCCGACGCCAGGCACCAGACCGTGCCGTCGTCGGAGGCGATCACGACCCGGTCCGACGCCACGGCGGCGCCCGCCGAAAAGCCGCCTCCGGCGACGAACTCCCAGCGGCGTTCGCCGGTCGCCACGTCGAGTGCCGCGACCGTTCCGGCCGTGTCGGCGACGATGGCCACCGGACCGCCCCCTGTGGTCGCGACGAC
>JBJTAA010000369.1:0-2159 GCA_046090525.1 Planctomycetota bacterium | reverse complement strand
GCCCTTCGAGCGGCTGCATGCCAACGACCGCTACGTCGTGCTGCGGCTGACGCACTGAGACGGTTTCCACTTCCTTTGGGCGCGTTCCCGTGGCTCGGGGCTGCCCATGCCCCACCGCCGGACGCTCGCTCCGGGCTTCTTGCAATGGTGTTGGGCACACTTTCTGCGTGGAAGCCCCCCGGCGCGAGCCGGGGGGATGACGCAAACCAGTCCGTTGTGCGTTGGGCAACTGGGGCTATCTGGGATGGCAGGCGTCATCCCCCTTGCTTGCGCAAGGGGGCTTGTATGACGACCGCACACCCCGTGCCGAACACCATTGGCATCCTTGCCCTCCGCTCACTGCGTGCCGCCTTCGCTTCAAAAAACAAAGGCCCCGCGGCGCTCAGAGCGGCACGCCGAGCTTCGTCGCCTTGAGTCGCATCACGTGCTCGAAGGCCGGGAAGGGATACTTCTTCCCGCGGGCGATCGCCCACGTGTAGGTCGCATCGACGACCTCCACCGGCAGGCGGCCGTCACGGACGAGGCCCGCCACCCGCTCGCAAAAGGCGACGTCGGCCGGGGCCTTCACCCGCAGGCCGGTCGTCAGGCGAGCGGCCAGGTCGGCCACGCCCTCGGCCGCCGGCTCGGCGGCCCGGAGCGGCCTCGCCAGCGAGAGCGGTGGCAGCACGAGGGTGAACGCGAGGGCGACGAGCGTGCTGCGGATCATGGGTCTGGGCTCCGGCGGCGCGGGAGCGTCGCAGGGCCTGGGCGAGCCGTCAAGGCTGGCCGGCAGGCCAGAACTCGATCCGGCCCGCGGCGGCAGGCCCCGATCAGTTCGCCGTCTTGCCCGGCTTGCGGGGCCCGTTCCAGCCCTGGGTGCGCCACCAGTCGGGGCCCTCGCGCTCCACCTCTGCGGTGTGGGCTCTCAGGCGGCCGAGCATCAGGGCGAGCCGCTCCGGCTCACGGCTCAATCTCGTCGAGTGTTGCCAGCAGCGTTCCGAAGGCGTCGTCGAGTTGCACGATGTTCGGCCGCGGGTCGGCCGCGGGTCGGCCGCTTCGGCCGGAGCCAGGAGCCCCACGATCGCGCCGAGCACGAGCGCGCGGAGCATGAGCGTGGTCAGGATCTTTTTGCCGCACATGGTCGATCCTCCTGTTCGCTCGCCTGCCTGGTCCCTCACCCGCCTGCCAGGGTGAGCTCCGTCTCGCGGAAAATCTCCTCGAACGCCTCGCGGGTGCGGGCCGTCACCGCCTGCACGTCGTGGACCAGTTCGTCGGGGTGTTCGTAGCCGAGCAGGTGGGCGAGCTTGCGCTGCTCCCCGGGCTCGGCCGGGAAGTCGTGCCGCCCCGCCGCATCGAGCAGCCGCAGCCGCCCCTCGATCGACCGGAGCAGCCGGTAGGCATGCTCGAGCAGCGCCGCCCGTTCGCCCGACACGAGGCCCGCCGCCTTCAGCGCGAGCAAGCCCGTGAGCGTCTCCGGCGACCGCACCGCGGGCACGCGACCCCCGTGCACGAGCTGGAGCATCTGCACGACGAACTCGATGTCGACCACGCCCCCCGGGCCCCGCTTGAGGTTCGACTGCCGGGCGCCCTGCTCCATCCGGTAGCGCATCCGCCGGATGCTCTCGACGTCCTCGGCCGACCAGGCCCGCCCGTACGTGGCCGCCTCCAGGATCCGGTGGGCCTCGGCCGTCGCCTCGGCCGACCCGACCACCACCCGCGCCTTCACGAGCGCCTGCCGCTCCCACACCGCCGCCGGCCCGTCGGCGGCGAAGTAGCGGCCGAACTCGGCCAGCGACATGGCCGGCGCCCCGCTGCGGCCGGCGGGGCGGAGCCGCGAATCCATCTCGTAGAGGCGTCCCTGCGGCCCGAACTCGTTGCAGGCCCGCATCGTCCGCTGGGCCAGCTCGCCGAAGAAGTGGGCGTTGCTCGTGCCGGCCGCTTGCCGCCGCCGCGGCTGCGACACGCCGTCGTGGTCGTAGAGGAAGACCACGTCGAGGTCGCTGGCGTAGTTCATTTCGCGACCGCCGAACTTGCCCAGCGCGAGCACCACAGGGCCCGCGGGCTCGCCCGCAGGCGACACGGGCGGCCCCAGCCGCCGCACGAGCCCTGCCATCTCGATCGCCACCACCTGCTTCACCAGCGCCTCGGCGATGCCCGTGATGGCGGCCGTGGTCGCCTCG
>JBJTAA010000368.1:0-5704 GCA_046090525.1 Planctomycetota bacterium | reverse complement strand
CCCGCCGACACCTCCCACCTGGGCGATCCCGTCACCCGCCACATGCGGGCCGACTTCGCCCGGCTCGCGCTCGACCAGACCGTGGGCGAGGCGATCGCCGCCGCCCGCGCCGCGCCGCCCGAGGGCCGGATCATCTACTTCTACGTGCTCGACGCCGACGGGCGGCTCGCGGGCGTGGTGCCCACCCGCCGGCTCCTGCTCTCCCCCGACGCGACGCCGATCCGCGACGTGATGGTCACGCGGGTGGTGACGATCCCGGCCGCGGCCACCGTGCTCGACGCCTGCGAGTTCTTCCTCCTCCACAAGCTGCTCGCCTTTCCCGTGGTCGACGCGGAGCGGCGGATGCTTGGGATCGTGGACGTGGACCTCTACACCGACGAGCTCGCCGACGTCGACCGCCGCGAGGAGCTCGACGACCTGTTCCAGCTGATCGGCGTCCACCTCGAGGATTCGCAGGCCCGCTCGCCGCTGGCGGCGTTCAAGAGCCGGTTTCCCTGGCTCCTGGCCAACATCGCCGGCGGCATCATGGCCGCCTTCCTCTCGGGGCTGTTCCAGGCCGAGCTCGAGAAGGCCGTGGCCCTGGCCCTGTTCGTGCCCGTCGTGCTTGCGCTGGCCGAGAGCGTGGCGATCCAGTCGGTGAGCATCGCGCTGCAGCGGCTGCACGGCCGACGGCCGTCGCTGGCCGCGATCGCGGGGGCCGTGCGGCACGAGTCGCTGACGGGCGTCATGCTCGGCGCGGCGAGTGCGGTGGCCGTGGCCCTCGTGGCGCTCGCCTGGCTCGGCCAGCCGACCGTGGCGGCGGCGCTCTTGGGGGGCATCACCGGGGGCGTCGTCTGCGCGGCCGTGATCGGCGTGGCGATGCCGAACCTGCTGCGGCTCTTCGCCCGTGAGCCCCAGGTGGCCGCCGGTCCGGTGGCGCTCGCCGCCACCGACATGGTCACGCTCGTGATCTACTTCTCGCTGGCCAGGCAGCTGCTGGGCTGAGCCACCGGCCGCGCGAGGCCCCGCTGCCGCACCCTCTCCCCCCCAGGCTGCCCACCCTGCTGCCGGCTCCCCGGGCCCGCGCCACTGCCCTTTTGCCGGACGCGGCGCAGCCACTACAAGCCGCGGTCCCGGGGAGCACGTCGCTTCCCCCGCTCCGCAGGGCCCGCCCATGCTCCGACTCATGACGTCCGAAACCGGTGCGGCCCGTTCCCGCGCGTGCGACCTCTGCTCCGGTGCCGATTTCGAGACGATCGCGACGCGCGACCGCGACGGCCACCCGCTCGAGACCGTGATCTGCACGGCCTGCGGCCTGATTTCCCACGCCTACGTGCCCACCGACGACGAGCTGGCCGCCTTCTACGCCCGGGACTATCGCGAGCAATACCACGGTGAAGCGACGCCCAGCGACCGCCGGATCGTCAGGGCCTGGCACAACGGCGGCCGCATCCTCGAGCGGGTCCGGCCTTTCCTGAAGGCGGGCGACCGCGTCTTCGAGGTGGGGGCCGGCATCGGCTGCACCGTCAAGCGGTTCGAACTCGCCGGCTTCGACGCCCGCGGCATCGAGCCGCACGACGGCTTTCTCCACTTCGCCCGCGAACGGCTCCGGGCCCGCGTCGCGCACGCGACGATCCAGGACATGCCCCTCGATCGGTCACTCGACGCGATCCTGCTCGTGCACGTGATCGAGCACTTCGGCTCGCCCCGCGACGCGCTGCGGCGGATGCACGGCATGCTCGCCGAGGGCGGGCTGTTGTACGTCGAGTGCCCCAACGTGGGCGCGCCCTTCACCGTCCGCGACCGCCTGTTTCACCAGGCCCACACCTACAACTTCACGCTCTCGAGCCTCACGATGCTGGCCCGCAGTGTCGGCTTCACGACGGAGCAGTCGTTCGGCGGCCGCCGCGACGGCAACCTGCAGGTGGTGTTTCGCAAGGCGGAGCCGGGCCCCGTCGTGATCGACCCCGCCAACCGGGCCGAGACGCTGGCGGCGATCGCCGCCGCCACGCCGCTGAACCATAACCTGCGGCCCGACTACATCGCAGCCCGGGCCAGGAAACTCGTCGGCTACATCCATGAGCGGCTCACCGCGGCGCGGCAGGTGCGCGAAATCATGCGGTGCTGCAGTCAGACGCCGCGACCGGCCGAGGCCCAGGTAGGTCGGCGACGCGCCGGCTGACGCGACGCGGACGGCCCGGCATGGCAGCATGCCCATCGTGTTCGGCGCCGGGTGTGCTGCCGTCATCAAAGCCCCCTTGCGCACGCAAGGGGGATGACGTCTGCCAGCCCTGCCAGCCCCGGCGGCCCAACGCCACACGGAATGGTGCGCGTCATCCCCCCGGCTCGCGCCGGGGGGCTTCCATGCAGAACGTGCGCCGCACAGCATCGGCAGGATGCCCGCGGGGAGCGTCCGGCGAGATGGCACGGGCAACCACGAGCCGCATCACCCGAGACGAGCGTGATCCGGTCACGGAGTGACCGGACTCCAGAGCCCCCAGGAGCCCGGTTCCTCCGGAACCGGTCCGAGCGCTGACGCCACGTCCAGCGTGATCCGGTCACGGAGTGACCGGACTCCCGGGCGGGCGTCAGCCCAGGATTCCCTTCACGACGTGGCCGTGCACGTCGTTCAGGCGGAACTGGCGGCCCTGGTAGCGAAAGGTGAGCCGCGTGTGGTCGATGCCCACCAGGTGCATGATCGTGGCCTGCATGTCGTGCACGTGCACCGGGTCGGCCGTGATGTTCCAGGCGTAGTCGTCGGTCGAGCCATGGACGTGCCCCCCCCTCGCGCCGCCGCCGGCCAGGAGCCAGGAAAACGCCTTGCCGAAGTGGTCGCGGCCCTTCGGGTTGTTGGGATCGCCCTGGCCGAAGGGCGTGCGACCGAACTCGCCTCCCCAGATCACGAGCGTGTCGTCGAAGAGGCCCCGGTCCTTGAGGTCCTGGATCAGGGCCGCCGACGGGGCGTCGGTGTCCCGGCACTGCTCCGCGAGCTGCGTGAACAGGTTCTGGTGCTGGTCCCAGCCGGCGTGCATCAGTTGCACGAACCGCGTGCCCCGCTCCAGGAGCCGCCGCGCGATCAGGCAGTTGTAGGCGAAGGTGCCCTTCGTTTTCACGTCCGGCCCGTAGCGGTCGAGCACGTGCTGCGGCTCGTCGGAGAAGTCGACAAGATCCGGCACGCTGGCCTGCATCCGGTAGGCCATCTCGTATTGCGCGATGCGGGTGTCGATCTCGGGATCGCCGTAGTCGGCCAGGTGCTTGGCGTTCATCGCGGCCAGGTCGTCGAGCAGCGCCCGCCGGGCCTCCCGGCTGACCCCCGGCGGATTGGCGAGGTAGGGCACCGGGTCGCCGGTGTTGCGGAACTTCACGCCCTGGAACCGCGTCGGCAGGAACCCGCTCCCCCAGTAGTAGTCGAAGAACAGCTGGCCGCAGGTCTTGCCCTTGTCGGAGGACGTCATCACCACGAAGGCCGGCAGGTCTTCCGTCTCGCAGCCGAGGCCGTAGCTCATCCAGGCCCCCATGCTCGGCCGGCCCGGCACCTGGGCGCCGGACAGGAAGAACGTGACGCCCGGCGCATGGTTGACCGCCTCCGTGTTCATGCTGCGGACGAGGCAGAGATCGTCGGCCAGCCCGCCGAGGTTGGGCAAGAGCTCGCTCATCTCCATGCCGCACTGGCCGTACTTCTTGAACGACTTGATCGGTGCGACGATCGGCCACTTCGCATAGCCGCTCGACATGGTGGAGAGCCGCGTCATGCCCCGCACCGTCGCGGGGATGTCCTGGCCGCCGCGACTCATGAGCTCGGGCTTGGGATCGAAGAGGTCGACGTGCGACGGGCCGCCTCCCTGCCAGAGCATCACCACCCGCTTGGCCTTGGGCTCGTGGTGCGGCAGCCCGGGTAGCCCCGGCATGCCCTTCACGGCCGCCGGCGTCACGGCCGCGGCGTTGGCCTCGCGCCCGAGCAGCGAGGCGAGGGCCACCGAGCCGATCCCCATCCCGGCCGAGCCGAAGAGCTGCCGGCGGGTCACGCGCCAGATGTTTTCCTGGTGCAGGTCGTGCATGGGGCTACTCCCGCGTGAGGGCCTCGTCGAGGTTGAAGATGGCCAGGCAGACGCTCGCGAGGGCGGCGTGGCCGGCGGGATCGAGCGCCTTGTCCCGCGGGCTCTCGCCGACCGCGAGGAGCTGCTTGGCGGCGTCCAGATCGGTGCCGTAGAGCTCGAGCTGGCGGGCATGCATCCGCCTAAGCGCGTCGAGATCGTAGCCCGTGGGCACCCGGCCCAGCACCCGCCGGAAGGCGTATGCCAACCGGCCGTCGAGCTCGCCGGCGGCCTTCATGCTCCGCTCCGCCAGCACCCGGGCCGCCTCGACCCAGGTGGGATCGTTCAGCGTCGTCAGGGCGTGCAGCGGCGTGCTCGTCTGGCTCGCGCGGACCGTGCAGGTCTGCCGATTGGCCGTGTCGAACATGTTGGCCGGGCTCACCGTCCGCCGCCAGAACGTGTACAGGCTGCGACGGTAGAGATCGGGGCCCTTCGACTGCGGGTAGGTGAAGTCGCGCTCCTTCGTGATCGCCAGCGCCTCCCAGATCTGGTCGGGCTGATAGGGATAGACCGGCGGGCCACCGAGCCTGAGATCGACGAGGCCGGCAGCCGACAGGGCCACGTCGCGGAGCACCAGCGACGGCATGCGGAACCGGGCCGCCCGGGCGTGCAGCCGGTTCTCAGGGTCCTTGGCCAGATGCTCCGGCGTCACCCGGCTCGACTGGCGGTAGGTGGCGCTCGTCACGAGCAGCCGGTGCATCTTTTTCTGGCTCCAGCCGGACTCGCGGAACTCGACGGCCAGCCAGTCGAGCAGATCCATGTGCCGGGGATACTCGCTCTGCACCCCCATGTCTTCGGTGGTCTTCACGATCCCGGTGCCGAAGAACTGCTGCCACATCCGATTCACCTGGACCCGCGCCGTGAGCGGATGCTCCGGCAGGAAGAGCCACTGCGCGAGGCCGAGCCGGTTCTGCGGCGCCCCCTCCGGCAGTGGCGGCAGGAACGCCGGCGGCAGGAACGTGAGCTTCTCCCCTACGGGCGAGAGATAGTCGCCGCGTTCGAGGATCTTCGTCTCCCGCGGCTTCTCGTCGCTCATCACCATCACCCGCGGGATCTGGTCGCCCTTGTATGCCTCGTAGGCCTTCTTGGCGGCGTCATACTTCGCGACCTGCGGCAGCGTCGCGATGAGCTTGCCTTTGACGGTCGAGTCGAAGAACCTCCGCAGCTCCCGTTCGATCGTCTTCTTCTCGGCGTCGGTCCGCTCGGCCTCGGGCTTGAGCAACAAGGGCGGCAGCGTCCGCGGCAGCTCCTCGCCGTCGGCGGGCTTGCCGTCGGCGAACAGGCCGATCTTCCAGGCCTCGTAGACGGCCTCGAGCACCGGCTTCGATTCGGCCTCGAGCGCCTTCATGGCGGCTTCGAGCTCCGCGAGCCGACTCTTGTGCTCGTCGGTCGGGAGCTCGAGCACCGGCGGCGCGACCCGGATTCGGGCGGAGAAGTGGGCCGGCACGCCCGTCTCGGGCACCCGGTTGAACGCGTCGAGCAGGCCGTAATAGTCGGTCCGCGTCATCGGGTCGTACTTGTGGTCGTGGCACTGGGCGCAGGCCATCGTGAGGCCCAGCCAGGTGGTGCTCGTCGTGTCGACCCGGTCGAAGAGGTTGTTGAACCGCTGCTCCTCCGGGATCGCCCCCCCT
>JBJTAA010000367.1:0-2523 GCA_046090525.1 Planctomycetota bacterium | reverse complement strand
CGGCACGCGGCCCCCTGCCACCCGGGGCGTCTCGCGCACGCCGAAGAGTTCCTGGATCCGCACGGCCAGGATCGGGGGCTTCCCGGCTTCATAGTCGAGGCGATACCGGCGGCCCTTGAGCTCGAGGTGCGTCGGGGCAAGGCGGTCGATCTCCGGCACCATTCCGTACCCCACGAGTTCGTGAAGGGCCGAGAGCCAATCGGCGGCCCTGAGTTCGTCGAACGACCGCCGGCCCCGGCAGAGGCCGGAGAGCAACGGCTTGAGCGCCGCCAGGTCGAGCGTCGGGAGGCCGAGCTCGGGAACGGCCGCGGCCAGCCAGCGGATCCGCGCCAGAAACGAGCCCGCGGCGGAGTCGCTCGCGGGTGCCACCCGCTCGACGTCGGCGGCAGCCTCGCGGGCCAGGATGGCGGCCGCACCCTCGCCCGTCGCGGCGGGCGTCTCCTCGAGGACGAGATCGAGCCAGCTCGTCCGCAACCGCGCCTCGACCTGCCGCCGGGACGGATTCCAGAGCAGCTCCTCGCGAGTCGCCAGGTTGGCCGATCCGAGCGGCTCCTCATCGAGCCACGCCCGCTCCACCGCCGAGGCGAGCCGCACCTCCGCCTCGCCCCCTGAGTCCTCGAGATCGACCGCCAGAAAGAGCGGCTCGCCCCGCACCCGCGACGCCCGCAGCCGCACCCCCCTGCCCCCGACGAGCGTGCCCCGATCCTGCGAGCCCGGCCGCTGCCGGGCGAGGCGGTCGGGAAACGCATCCAGCAAGGCCCGCATGAGCGCCGCGGCGGGATCGGTGGCCCGAGGCGCGAGCGTCGCGTCCACGAGGTGATAGAGCTGCTCGGCGGCGCGGAGCACGGCCTGAGCCCCGGCCGGATGGGGATCGAGGGCCGGGTCGTCGAGCCGCTGGCCGGCGTGGAATGCCTGGAGGGCGAAGACGCGATCCACGACGTCGGAGCGGCTGCGGATCGAGTGGCGATCGCGCGGGCCCGTGCCGCGGGGCGTCCGGAAGGGATCGCGCTCGGAGAGCATCGCCGCCACGATCGAGGCCTCCCGCAGCACGCCCCGCTCGGCTCCGGCGAGCAGGAGCCGCGCGAGCCGCGGGTGGGCCGGCAGGCTGGCGAGCGACCGGCCCAGGGGCGTGATCCGCTCGGTGCCGGCCTCGTCCGCGGCCGTCGCCCCCAGCTGCCGCAGGAGCGCGTGGGCCCGGTGGACCGCTTCCGGCGGCGGCGGATCGAGCCAGGGAAAGTCCCGTTCCTCGCCGATGGCGAGCAGTTCGAGGAGCGGGCCGGCCACGTCCTCACGGAGGGCTTCGGGCGGCTCGGCGGCCGGCCGGTGATGATGCGAGGCCTCGTCCCACAGCCGCCAGCAGCTGCCGGGTTCGGTGCGGCCCGCACGGCCGGCCCGCTGATCGGCCGCGGCCTTCGAGACGGGCACGAGCTCCAGTCGGGGCAGGCCCGTCGCCGGTGACACCCGCGACTGTCGGGCGAGGCCGGAATCGACCACGGCCGTGACGCCCGGGATCGTGACCGACGTTTCGGCCACGTTCGTGGCGAGGATCACCTTCCGACAGCCGAGGTCGTCGATCGCCCGGTCCTGCGCCTCCGGCGGGAGGTCGCCGGAGAGGGGCACCACCGCAGCGCCCTGCCGCTCGACCACCGGCTCCACGGCCTCCTGGCACCGCCGGATCTCGCCGACGCCGGGCAGGAAGACGAGCACGTGGCCGGTCGTGGCCTTCAACGCCGCGGGCACGGCCTCGGCCACGAGCGTGACGAGGTCGCGGCGGTCACCGTGTCGGAGATAGCGGATGTCCACGGGATAGACACGCCCCTCGGCATGGATCACCGGACAGGCGGTGCGATCCGCGGCAGGCTGCAAGCCTGCCCCACGGGGGTCGGGGGCGAGTAACCGGGCGACTGGCTCGGCAGCGAGCGTTGCGCTCATCACGACGACCCGCAAATCGGGCCGCACCGTCTGTCGGAGCCGGACGAGCAGCCCGAGGACGAGATCCATCTCCAGGCTGCGTTCGTGAAACTCGTCGAGCACGACCGCGGCGATGCCCGGAAGCGTGATGTCGTCGATCAGCCGCCGCAGCATGATGCCCGTGGTCTCGACCACGAGCCGCGTCTCACGGCCCACCTTCGAGTCGAACCGCACCTGGTAGCCCACCTCGCCGCCGAGCGGCCCGCCCCGCAGCCGCGCGATCCGGTGGGCCACGGCCCGCGCGGCCAGCCGCCGCGGCTGGAGCAGCACGACCCGGCCGGTCGGGTCGACATCGTCGAGCACCGCCGCATGCACGAGCGTGGTCTTCCCCGAGCCCGGTGGCGCCGTGACCACCACCGCCCCACTCCGCGAGGCCGCCACGACCTCGCCCAGGATGCCAGCAACGGGCAGGTCGACGGCCATCGTCTCGTGGTCCGCGAACGCGGCGTCAGCTGCGGTACTCGAACTTGAACCGGCCGGGGTCGGGCACCGGATACCTGCCGTCGGCGTCGGCTTGCACGGGGGCGGGCCCGTCGGCCGTGAGTTCGGCCA
>JBJTAA010000366.1:0-14196 GCA_046090525.1 Planctomycetota bacterium | reverse complement strand
GGCGAGGTAGAAGTTGTCGAGCGGGTCGCGGGCCGGGTGCTCCGGGGCGATCGCCAGGGCCTCGAAGTTGTGCCACTGATCCTCGACCTCGGGGCCGTCGACGCTCTCGAAGCCGAGCTGCCCCATGATCTCCTGGACCTGGCGGATGGTCTGCGTGATCGGATGGAGGTGGCCCCGCGGCACGGGCTCGCCGGGCAGCGTCACGTCCACCGCGTCGCCCGGCTCGTCGCTGGCGGCGGTGAACCGGGCCTGGGCCGCATCGAGCAGGGCGGCCACCTCCGCCTTCGCCTCGTTGAACAGCTTTCCGGCGGTCGGCTTGTCGGCGGCCGGGATGCCGCCGAGCAGTTTTTGGGCGGCCTTCAGCCGGCCGCTGCGGGCACCGGCGAACTCGATGCGGGCCGCTTCGAGGGCTGCCGCGTCGGTCGCCACCCCGACGGCCGCCGCCGCGTCGCTCCGCAGGCGCTCCAGTTCGGCCCGGAACGTGTCGAGCGGGGTGCCTGCCACGGTGGTCACGCGACCGCGGCCGGCTCCGGCAGGCCGAGGCCCTGGCGCACGGCGGCCACGACGGCGTCGAATCCGGTGGGATCGACGATCGCCATCTCGGCCAGCGTCCGCCGGTCGAGTTCGCAGCCGATCTTCGCGAGCCCCGCGATCAGCTGGCTGTAGCGGAGGCCGCGCTCGCGGCAGGCGGCGTTGATGCGCACGATCCAGAGGCGCCGGAAGTCGCGCTTCTTGCGGCGGCGGTCACGGTGGGCGTAGACGCCCGCCCGGATGATCGACTCCTTGGCGGTGCGGAGCAGCCGACGGCGGCCGCCGACCGAGCCCTTGACCCGCTTGAACAGCCGCTTCTTGGCCCGCAGCCGGGGCACGACACTCTTGGTACGCATGACAGAAATCCGGACGACGGTGATCGGTGGACGCGGCCATTTCCGGGCCGGCCGCGGAAGCCCTCAAATGTGACCGAAACCGGCCGGAATGCAAGCCCAGCCGGTTTTCCCGGGCCGGCCCCACGACTCCGCCGCCGCCCACGGTTCCCGCGGGCGCGACCGGCAGAGGGAGGCCCGGCACGGGCTTCGCGGGCCGGCGGCCGGCCGCGACGCCGTCGGATCAGTAGCTGTACTTGCCGAGGGCCGCGGCGATCCTCGCGGTGTCGGCCTTGGCCAGCACGCCCGTGCCGCGGAGGTCGCGCTTCCGCTTGCTCGTGAGGCGCACCTGCAGGTGGCTCGTGCCGGCGCGACGGTGCTTCACCTTGCCGGTGGCCGTGAGGCGAAACCGCTTCTTCGTGCCCTTGTGCGTCTTCTGCTTCGGCATGTCTGGCTCTCCTGGATGGTTCGTTCGGGTGCAGGGATCGTGGTCGGGTGAAGGGGTGAGGCCGCGCTGGAAACGGATCACTTCGGGGCGAGCGTGCAGGAGAGGCGTCGGCCCATCTGCTGCGGCGGCGCCTCGACCTTGCTGATCTCCTCGAGTTGCTTGACCACCGACTGCATCACCCGCTGCCCCTCCTCGATGTGGGCCATTTCCCGACCGCGGAAGACGACCGAGATGATCACCTTGTCCTTGTGGGCGAGGAAGTTGCGGGCTTGGGCGACCTTGAACTCGATGTCGTGCTCGCCCGTCTTGGGCCGCAGCCTGACCTCCTTGATCTTGGTGTGGTGGACGTGGGTCTTGTGGTGCTTCTTCTTCTGCTGGTACTTGAACTTGCCGAAGTCCATGATCCGGCAGACGGGCGGCTTCTCGTTGGGCGCCACCTCGACCAGATCGAGCCCGGCCTCGCGGGCGATGCCGAGCGCCTCGTCGGTCGTGATGATTCCCAACTGGCCGCCATCGGCGCCGATCACGCGGATCGGGCTGATCCGGATCTGCTCGTTGATGCGATGCTGCTTCTCGATGGCTCACGCCTCCGGCCGCGGATCTCGTTCCGCCGGCCGGGGGGAAGTCGTCACCTTCGCACCTCGGATCGGCGGTTCTCCCTTGCTCGTGTCGGGCGGCACGGGAAGGCCGCCGGCACACCCCACTGCCGCGGTGGCGGCGGGCGGAGTGAGAGCGAAAGAGTGTGGCCGCGGAAAGGGGCTGCGTCAAGGATGAGCGGGCCGGGAAACCCCGTTTTTCTCCCCGGCCTCGGGGCGCTCACTGCCGTTCCGGGTCGGCGGCGGCCGCCGACCGCGGCGGGGGCTCCCGGAGCACCACCAGGCCGGCGACGAGTTCGCGGTCGGCGGCGGCGAACCGGTCGGCGAGGACGGGCTCCATCATGAAGGTGACCGCCGCCTGGTGGCCGGCCGGATCGGTGAGCACGTGGTGGATCCAGCGGAAAGGTCGCCCCTCGGCGGCCCCGTCGACCACGACCCGCACCACGCGGGTGCCGTCCTCGCGGGTGCTCGCCTCGGACTCGGCGATGTGGCCGAACTGGTCGGCCAGCGACCGGCGGACGTCGACGCGGACGGTCTCTTCGGTCGGCGGCGTGTCGGCCGCCGTCGGGGGCAGCGGCAGAATCGAGCACTGGCCGATCAGGGCGCCCCGGTCGACGAATCGCATCACGAGCCCCTCCGGCCCGTCCTCGATCACCCGCCACCGGCCGTCCATCACGACCGCGTAACGCCCGCCGGGGTGCCGGTGCCAGACGGCGCCGGGCCGACCCTGCCCACGGGGCCGGTCGGCGACGGCCGGGCCGAGGTCCTCGGTGGGCGGCTGGTCCGCCCCTCCGGCATCGGCGGGCATCGCATCCCCGTCCACGCGGTGGATCACGACCCGGGCCTCGACGTCGAGGCCGGGGGCGACCCAGCTGGCCTGGCGGCGTTCCTTGATCGTGGCCTCGAGATCGGCCACGCGGCCCTCCAGCCGCCAGGGCCCCGCGGGCTCATCGCTCGTGGCCGCGACCGTGGCCAGCCCCGTGACCTCGAGTCGCGTCGGCGCGCCGTCGACGCCACCGGTCACGGTCCCCGCGAGCCGGACCTGCGCCCGGCCATCCGCGACCTCCACGAGCGAGGCATCGAGGCCCCCGGACTCGACCGTGTCGATCGCCAGCAGTCCGGCCGCCAGATCGGCTTGAACCTTCCATGTGTCGCCCACCGCGACCGGGCCCTCGGGCCGCAGGCCGTCGACGAGCAGCGGATCGAACGGCGTGTCGAGCAGATCGGCTTCCTCGCGCGCGAGAAACCCGTCGGCGAGGTAGGGCGTCACGGTCGTCCCCCGCACGGTGACCAACACCTCCCGACAGTCGCGGCCCAGGAGCCTCCGCGATGCGACGCCATCGGCGTCGATCGATGCGGCGGCCACGGTATAGCGGCGGACGAGCACGCCCGCGCCGGCGGCGGGCTCGGGCTGCTCGGTGAAGGCGAAGCGGGCCTCGAGCGAGATCGGCTGCCGGACGGGCTCCACGTCGGCGCCGGCCGTGGCGAACAGGTCGCCGCGCACCGTGACGTTGTGGACGACCCGGCTGGCAGCCTGCGATGGGGCGGATTCCGAGACGGCTGGGGCCGGCGTCGCCTCGGCCACCGTCGGGGGCGGCTCCTCGCTCGCCGTCGCAGGCTGCCCCTCGGTGACCGCTGGTGCCGGCGTCGCCTCCTCGTCGGCGGCCTTCGCCGCCGGCGGTTGCAGCATCAACGGACCCGCCATGACGACGGCGAACACCCAGGCCAACCCAGTTCGGTACTCCACGCAGGCCCCCCCGATCCCAAGGCTCCCGATCCGGCCGACGTCGACGTCGGCCCGTTCCCCCTTAAGGCATTCGGCCAGGCGGCCGGCGGAAGCCCGGTTTTCCTCCGCGGGGCCCAGCAGAAGGGCTTATGTACCAACTGTCCACCATCAAAAACGGCGGTTTTTGTGAGGTTTGGGCTGTCGGTAGGGCCGCTTGTGAGAATCTCCGCCCCAGGCCAGCCGCGCTCCGGACGGCTGGCGAATCCCCTGTTTCCCGGCTTTTTTTGCTCGGGCGGTAGGGGGCGGGGAAGTTTTCCTCAAGAAAACCAATCGCCCCGCGAACCTTTCGGCGACCTGGGGCGTATAACTCTGGCGCTCACGGCACCGGAACGACGGGGTCAGGAAGACCTCGGACGCGTGGGTGTGTTGATGGCGGATCGGCTCCGAGGAGCCCGAGCGGTCGGACGAGTCAGGGGCGTCCGAACGGCTGCGGTCCTCGACAACTGCCGGCACGGATGCGCCGGCTCTGGAGGTGTTCCATGCGTTCCAACGCGACTGATCTCGTGCGGCTGTACGTCGATTCGGGAAACGATGGCGGCATGACCCAGGTGGTCTCGGAGGCCTCCGGCGGCGCTGGCGCCCCGGTCGCGGTCCCCGCCGGTGAGCAGGTGCTCTCGATCGAGGATCTCGCCCGGCGGTTCAACGTCTCGACCAAAACGATCTCCCGGTGGCGGGATCATGGACTCGTGGCGCAGCGGTACGTCGTCGACGGTCGCCGGCGGGTCGGCTTCCTGGCCAGCACGGTGGAGCGGTTCATCCGCGAGAATCCGCTGCGGATCGAGCGGGGCAGCCGGTTCAGCCAGTTGTCGCAGGAGGAGCACGACACGATCATCTCGTGGGCACGGCGGCTGGCGCTGGCCGGAGCCTGCCCCGCCGACGTGCATCGCCGGATCGCCGCGCGACTCGGCCGGAGCGTCGAGACGATCCGCTACACCGTCAAGCGGCACGACCAGGATCATCCCGAGGACGCAGTCTTCCCGGTCGCCGACGGCCGGCTGCGGACCGAGGCCTGCGGCCGCATCTACGAGCAGCACCTGCGGGGTGAATCGATCGAGTCGATCGCGCGGCGGTATCACCGCTCGAAGGCCAGCATCTATCGCGTGATTCTCGCCCAGCGGGCGGAGCACGTGAAGCAGCTGCCGCTCGATTTCATCCCCAATGCGCTGTTCGCCCGAGCCAGCGCCGAGAAGGTGGTCAACCAGCCCTACCCGGGCCTCGACGAGCCGTCCAAGCGGGTGCGTCGGCCCGCGGGACTGCCCGCCTACCTGGCGAGCCTCTACGAGGTGCCGCTCCTCACGCGGGAGCAGGAGGTGTGGCTGTTTCGGAAGTTCAACTATCTCAAGTACAAGGCCGCGCGGCTCCGTGACCAGCTCGACCCGGAGAAGCCGAACGCCCGGCTCATGGACCAGATCGAGAAGCTCTACGAAGAAATCGTGGAGCTCAAGAACCGGATCGTGCGGGCCAATCTGCGGCTCGTGGTCTCGATCGCGAAGCGACGCGTGTCGCCGGGCGACAGCTTCTTCGACCTGGTGAGCGACGGCAACATGTCGTTGATCCGGGCCGTCGAGAAGTTCGACTACGCCCGGGGCAACAAGTTCAGCACCTACGCCTCCTGGGCGATCATGAAGAACTTCGCCCGCACCATCCCCGACGAGCACCGGCGGCGGGATCGGTTCCGGGCCACCGACACGGAGTTCCTCCAGGAGGCGGCCGACCGGCGGGAGGACGAATACCAGGTGCGCATGGCCGCCAGCGACCGGCTCCGGCAGGTGGAGCGGTTCCTCGACCGGCTCGATTCCCGTGAGCAGACGATCATCATCCGCCGCTACGGGCTCGACCACGAGCGCGAGCCGCAGACCCTCAAGGAGGTCGGCTCGGCGCTCGGCGTGACCAAGGAGCGGGTGCGGCAGATCGAGGCCAAGGCGCTCGAGAAGCTGCGGGAGGCCGCGGCGGCCGAGGCGATGCTGCCCGAACTCGAGTGAGGCGAAGGTGGCGGCGGGGCAGACGGCCGCACCGTGAACGGACCAGACCCCAGCCGGCGGGCCCGTTGGTCGTGGCGGCCGGCTGGGCGGCGGGGTATCCTCGGCAGCATGGATTCTGCTTCTTTCGCCGTGCCCAGGTCCCGCGTGCGGCTGCTGGCGGCCTGCGCGGCCGGGCTCGCGATGGCCGCGGCCGCCCATGCCTTCGATGGCTGGCAGGGGATGCGGGTGATCCAGCTCGACGGCCGGGCCGAGCGGCTGCTCGTCGCCGACCTCGGGGCGGACGGGCGGGATGACATCGTCGCGGTCAATCCGCGGCAGGCCCGGCTCGACATCTATCGGTGGCTGCCGCCCGCCGAGCGGACGCGGGCCGATGCGGCCGATCCGGAGCGACCCAACGAACTGCCGTTGGCCCCGGACTGGTCGCGGGGTGAGGTGGCGATCGACGAGTTGCCGGTCGATGCGGTGGCCCACGACATCGACGGTGACGGGCGACCGGAGCTGCTCGTGCTCACGAGCCCCTCCAACCGCGTCACGATCTACGAGCAGGCTGCCGACAAGGCGATCGACGCCCGGGGGGCGTGGCAGAAGTCCGGAGGCTGGAACCTGCTGGCCGGCAAGCCGACCGGGCGGCGTGGCTGCCTGCTCGTGCGCGATCTGCCCGAGGGGCGTCACGAACTGCTCGTGAGCTGCGAGGAAGGCATCCAGCGGTTGCCCTTGGAGCGGAGCGGCCGGGCGGAGTGGCTCACGCCGCGCGAGGCCCGGGGCCGCCTCGATTGGCGACTCGCCGATCTCGACGGCGACGGCGACGACGACCTGGTGGAATGGACCAACGTCTCCCGGCAGGTCGTCCGCTGGCACCCCTGCGATCCCGGCGGTCGACTGCTGCCCGCCCAGACCCTCCACGAGCGGTCGATCGACGGCTTCGCCGCGGCCGCCGGCCCCACGGGCCCGGCGGAGATCCTGCTGCTCGGCGGCAGCGACAAGGGCATGCTGCGGCAGTATCGGCTCACGCGGAGCGAGGCCACCGACGTGGGCCGGCACGAGGCGCTCCCGATGGGGTCAGTCGGACGGCGCGGCTGGGCGGGCATCCGCCTCGACGGGGAGCCGGCCATCGTGGCGATCGACGGCGAACAGCCGCGGCTGCGGGTGCACCGCCTGTCGCCCGCGGGCTGGTCGGTCGAGGAGACGTTCCCGGCGGTGGGAGGCATCAAGGCCGTGGCGGCGCCGGCCGCGGCCGCCGAACCGGGCCTGCTCTTGGTCTGGGCCAAGGATGCCGCCGACCTGCACCGCTGCCGCTGGGAGAATGGCCGGCTCGGCTACCCGCAGCCCTGGCCGCAGGAGGGCAAGGACCGCAAGATCCTGGCGCTCGACACCGTCGGAGCCACCGTCTGGTGGGCCCAGCGCGTGGGCGACGACGTCGACCTGTTCGTCTGGCCGGCCGGTGCAGGTGAGCCGACGAAGACGCGCTTCACGGGGCTCGGCGGCAAGGTCGACAAGGTCGTCTGGCTCGGCGACGACATGCTGCTCGTCCAGGACGCCTTCGCCAGCAACGCCAAGCTCGTGCGGCTTGCCGACGGCAAGCCGGTCGTGACCACGCCGACGTTGCTCGCCAAGGCCGCGCTCGAGGAATATCGCCTGCTCGACGTGGCCGGCACGCCGCGGCGATCGCGGCTCACCGACGGCGTGTTGCAGTGGCTGGGCGACGACCTGCATCCCGTGGATCAGGTGATGCTCGGAGATGGCCAGCGGATCGCCTCCTACCTGCCGGTGCCGGGCGCGGCCGGCGAGGCCTGGGCCCTGGAGCAGGGGGGCGGGTTTCTGCACCGGCTGACCGCGGACGAGGCGGGCGTGATGCGGCCCTCCGAGACGATCAAGCCACCGGCCGGCACGGGGCTCGAGAGTGATCCCGTGCTCGGCATCGTGCTCGTCGACAAGGAGCGGGTCGTGCGGCTCTCGGAGGGGGAGCCCTGGGAACTCGAACTCGTGGAGAGCATCGACGGCCGCGTCGGCCGGCGCAGCGGCGTCAGCGAGTCGACGATCCATCGGATCCTCGTCACCGACGTCGACGGAGACGGCGGCCAGGACGTGCTGTTGTGCGACGATCGCCGCCACCAGCTCACGGCCGTGCTCAGGCGGGCGACGCCCGACGGCAGTCCCGCCAAGCTCGAACGGTCGGTCACCTGGCAGGTCTTCGAGGACCGCAAGTATCCCTATGACGGGGGCGACTCCCAGGATCTCGTCGCCGAGCCGTCGACGGTCGTCGGGCTCGATGCCGACGCCGACGGCGCCCGTGATCTGGCGCTCGTGAGCCAGGATCGCCTCGTCATCTACCTGGGCAGGGATCCGGAGGAAGGCAGCCCATGAACCGCATCGCACTCGGCATGGTGGCGGCCGTGCTCGCGGCCGGCTCGGCCGCGGTGGCGGGCGAGCTCGTCACGGTGACGCTCGTGGGCGGCGGCCGGGTGACGGCGTCCCTGCTGCGACAGTCCGACGAGGGCGTCGTGCTCGACCTCGGCTACGAGGTGCTGCAGATCCCGGCCAAGCGGGTGCTCGACGTGCGTCGCGAAGACCAGGTGGACGAGCCGGCCCGCTCGGCCGACCGGGGCATCTTCCAGACCGGGCGGCTGGAGGCGCGGGAGGTGCCGGAACTCGTCAAGCGGTTCGGCGAAGCGGTCGTGCTGGTCCGCAACCCGGGGGGCCTCGGCACGGGCTTCCTGACGAGCAGCGAGGGGCACCTCGTCACCAACTACCACGTCGTCGAAAAACACACCCGCCTGCAGGTGACGATGTTTCGCCGCGTGGCCGGGGGCGCCGCAGGCGGGGCCGGTTTCGAGAAGGTCGAGCTTCGCAAGGTGAAGATCGTCGCCCTGCAGCCGCTCCGGGATCTCGCACTGTTGAAGCTCGATCCGGAGGAGGCCGGCGGCCGCCTGCCCGAGCCGGTCGTGATCAACGACCGCGACGACCTGCGTGTGGGCGACATGGTGTTCGCGATCGGCAATCCGCTGGGCATGGAGCGGAGCGTGACCCAGGGCATCGTCAGCAGCACCACCCGCACGATCGACCAGATGCGGCTCATCCAGACCGACGCGGCCATCAATCCGGGCAACAGCGGCGGCCCGATCTTCAACGCCCGCGGCGAGGTGGTGGCCGTCGCCTGCGCGGGTGCGGCGGTGTTCGACGGGCTGGCCTTCGGGATCCCGGCCTCCGACCTGATCGATTTCCTCGTGCACCGTGACACCTACCTGTTCGATGAATCACAGCCGCAGAACGGCGTCACCTATCTGCCGCCTCCCTGGCAGCCCGCCGCCAAGCGGGACGCCGCCGGCGGCGGGGCTGGAGCGGGGGCGGCCGACTGATCCGACCGGCCGCGGCGGGGGCGCCGCGGCAATCATGCGAACGCAAGGAGGCATCATGCCCGATGGACGGCGGTGGCGGGCGGCGAGTTGGCCGGTGGCGATGCTCGTGGCCGCGGTGGCGGTCGCCGACGAACTGCGGCCCGCGTGGGAGTGCCTGCCGTCCGACACGGTGGCGATGGTGCGGCTGCCACGGGGCGCGGAGTTCGTCGAGGAGCTTCGCAACGCGACCCGGTTCGGCGCCGTGGCCCTCCGGGCCGACCGCCTGGCCGGCTTCTGGCAGATGCTCGTCGAGCAATCCGAGCGGGCCGGCGACGCGCAGGCTGCCGGCGGGCTCGCGACCTGGGAGGAGTCGCTCGAGAAGTACGGGCTCTCTTCGGCCGACCTGGCCGCCGCGTTCAAGGGCGACGCCGGCGCGGCAGTCGTCCTTCGGCCGCGGGATGGCCGGCCGCCGTTGGGCATGCTCCTGGCGTGGGCGGAACCGGGCGAGGAGACCGCCGGCAGGATGCTGGCGGCCGTCAGGCAGCGGCTCGCGGAGGTCGCTGACGAGACCGAGGGCCCTGTGACCCGCCGGATCGACCTGGAACTCGCCGGTCACGAGGTGGTGTCGGCGGTGGTGCCGGTGATGGGCCTCGACATGAGCGACGTCGACCTCGAGGGTCTGGCGGAAGGCGAGGGGGATGCGGCGGGCGATGCGTCCGGGCGGATCAAGCGGCTGCAGGAGAAGCTCCTGGCGGCGAAGCCGGTGCAGACCGGCCAGACCCACGCCTTCCATGCGGTGCTCGGCGGCAGGTTCCTGTACGGCACCACCGTCCCGACCGCCGCCGCGGAAGAGGAGCAGCCGGACGACCTCGAGGCGGCCAGTGGTGGCGACGAGGCCCGCGAGATCTTCGGTGCCTTCCTCGCCGCCCACGACGGCGGCGGCGAGGCGCCGCTCGACCGCGTGCTCCGCGAGCCGGCGCTGGCCGCGGGGGTGCCCGCGGGCAGGCTGCTCGTCGAACTGGTCGTGGTGCCGCGCGTCCTCGTGGCGGCCGCGGGCGGTGATGCCGAGGAGCTGGCGAGGTGGCTCCGGGAAGTCGGCCTCGACGACGTCGGTGGCGTCGCCTGGCGACACGCCTTCGACGCCGGCCGCTGGCGGGCGACGCTGGCGGCCACGATGCCGGCGCCCCGACACGGCCTCTTGGCGATGTTCGACCAGCCGTGCGATGGCTGCGATGTGCCGCCCTTCGTGACCCGCGAGGCGATCGAGTTCATGCAGATCTCGCTCGACCTGGGGAAGGCGTTCACCGCCGTCCGGGAGACGCTGCTGGCGGCGGGCGACAACGAGCAGCTGGCCAACATGTTCAACGTGGCCGACGTGCAGGCGACCACGTGGCTGGGCGTCGACGTGGCGACGGTGCTGTCGGGCCTGGGCAGCCGGCACTGGGTCGTCTCCTTCCCGCCGCGGATCGGGGCGGCCCTGGCCGAGGCCCGCGCGGCCAAGGCGGCCGGCGACGCGGCCATCGACCTGCCCGGGGCCGACAGCGTCGCCTTCGTCTGGGAGGTGGCCGACGAGGAGCCCCTTCTCAAGCTCCTGGGACGGCTCGCGCCCATGGCCGGCGGTCAGTTGCAGGAGGAGCAGGGCTTCCGGGGCCTGCGCGTGCCCGGCGGTGCGGCCTTCGTGGGACGCAACCATCTCGTGCTCGCGGTGGGCGAGGGCACGCTCGAAAAGGTTCTCTCCGCGATCCGCAATCCGCCCGGAGACGACCTGTCGTGGCGGGAGAGCGAGGCGCTGCGGCGAGCCCGCCAACTCGTCGACATGCCGGCGGCCAGGATGTTCGGCCTCAGTGACTCGACGCGCACCGGAGGCGGGCTCGGCACGCTGCGGGAAATGGTCGCGGCGCTCGAGCCGGAGGACGTGCCGGAGTCATCCCGCGAACTGCTCGCCGCGGGGCAGAAGCTCCTGCCCACGGCGGCCGAGATGGAGGGCATGTTCGGCGTGGGCGCGTCGGTGCTCCGGATGACGGACGACGGGCCGATCCTGGAGTCGGCCTGGGAGATGCCGGCCCCCTGACGCGTTCGGAGTCCGGTCACTCCGTGACCGGATCACGCTTGGCATCGCCTTGGGTACCGCAGGCTCGGGGTTGCCCGTGCCATCTCGCCGGACGCTCCCTACGGGCATCCTGCCCTCCGGTCGCTCGATGCTGGCCTTCGCTTCGCAATCCTTGCTGCGCTCGGCCAGCAACGCCGCTCGATTGGCACGGGCAACCCCTCGCAGTCCACTCCAGGAGCCCGGTCACGCCGTGACAGGATCACGCCTGGCACGGCGCCTTCGCTGACCCGGTTCCTGCGGAACCGGGCTCCTGGGGGCACTCCGTGACCGGATCACGTGCGATCGGACGTCAGCGCCCGGGCGGGGCGGAGTGGCCGGCGGGCACGACCCCCGACTCCGCCCGGCGGCTGCCGGCGCGGGGCTGGGAGGGCTCGGAGCCGAAGGCGGCCTTCGAGAGCGTGGTGCTCTTCGGCTTGGCCGCGGCGGGGCCGGTCGGTGTCTGGCTCGTGCCGGCCAGGAAGTTGTCGATCGCGGCCGACTCCCGGAGGTGCGAGAAGTGGCGGGCCATCTCGATGCGCTGCTTCTTCTCGAAGATGTCGTCATAGAGCTCGTTCCGCACCTCGTCGAAGGAGACCTTGGCCGGCTCCGTGAAGCCCTCGCAGTAGATCACCATGAAGCGGTCGGCGATCTGCACCACGCCCGAGAGCTCACCGGGAGCCAGCGCGAACACCTCGCGCTCGAGCGTCGGCTGGCCGCCGTACCGCTGGATCGGCGGCACCTCGCCCCGCAGGGCGCGGGTGGTGGGATCGACCGAATAGGTCTCGGCGAGCGCCGCGATCGACTCGGAGGTCGGGTTTTGCCGGGCCAGTTGCCAGACCTCCTGGGCCCGCCGCTGGCTGTCGAGCACGATGATGCGGCACTTGGCGCGGGGGCCGAAGGTGGCGGTGAAGGCCTTGTCGAGATCCTCCTTGAGCACCGGCACGCCCCCCACGAGCTTCTTGAGGGCCACGGTCGGCCAGACCACGTCCTCCATGTAGTGCCGCAGCGGGATCTTCTCCTCGCGGGTCACGCGGTCGAGCCAGGCCTCCACGTCGGCCGAGCCGTCGTCCCGCTTGAAGCCCATCTGCAGCGCGGCTCGGGCCACCTCGCCGTCGAGGTCGGCCTGGACGACCGCCTGCTGCTGCCGGGTGAGCGCCTGGCCGATCAGCGTGCGGGTGATCAGGATCTCGAGCACCTCGCGGCCATGTCGTTCGACGGCGGTCTCGCGAACCTGCGCGAGGGCGATCGGCTCACCGTTGACCAGGGCCGCCACGCCCGGCGTGGCCCGCGAGCGGGCCGCGTCGTTGAGCACGTTCTCCACCCGCGAGGCCTCCTGGAGGCGGCGGAACACGTCGGTCGACGCCTGCCGGCTCTTGCGTTCGCGGAGTTCCGCGGCCAGTTCGCCACGGGCGGTCTCGAGCGGCACCTCGGCGGACGGCAGCCGGCCCTCGCACTTGATGACGATGAACTGGTCGGCGACCTGCACCACCTCCGAGATCTGCCCGGGCTCGAGGGCGAAGGCCGCCGCGTCGAAGGCGGGCTCACCGGAGTGGAGGCGGATCGGCTGCACCCAGCCGTTGGCGCTCGCGCTGGCGACGTCGACGGAGTGTTGGCGGGCGAGGCCGCCGAAGTCGTCGGGCGCGGCCTGGGCCTTAACCCGGAGCGACTCGGCCTCGGCACGGGTGCGGGACACGATGATCCGGGCCTTGACCGCCGGTCCGAAGCGGTTCTCGTAGGCCCGGCGGATCTCGTCCTCGGTCGGCTCGCCGGCGTCGCGGGCCAGGGCCCGCAGGGCCAGCATCGGCCAGACGATGTCTTCGGCGTACTGCTCCGCGCTGATGCCCCGTTCCTTCTCGATCAGCTCGAGCCACTTCTCCCGGGGCACGTTGAACCGCTTGGCCAACGTGTCGATCTCGGCGGACACGTCGGCGGCGGTGATCGACAGCCCCGCCTTGCGGCAGGCCTGCTCGATGATCACCCGATTGACCCGCGTCTCGAGCACCGATTCGCCATGGCGGGAGAGGCACTCCGCGGCGAGTTGGTCAGCCGTGATCTCGGACCCGTTGACGAGGGCCAACGGGCGGGAGCCCGCGGGGGCCGCTGCGGCGGGGGCCGGCTCCGGCGGCGTGGCGTCGGCGGCGGAGCCGCCGCTCCAGGTCCGCCAGACCAGGGCGAAGGCCACGATCAGCGTGGCGGCCGCGATCTCCCGAACGTATCCCTGCCGGCCGATGGAAGCGTCGTCCATGAAAGCCCTCCTTGTGCCGGGGAGATAGGGAATCCGGCCGCGTGGGGCAAGACCAGCGGTCGCGCTCGGCGTCGCCCGACCCCCCGGCTCGTCTGACGACGGCTGTGGTCCGCCGGGGGGCGGTGAAATCCTCGCCTTCGAAAGGCACAGCCCTGCCTACTCGGCTCGGCTTCCCCCGACCCACCGGCTCGTCCCGGGCGGTGTCACGGGGTCTGCTACGCTTGGGCGATTCCGCACCCCCCATCGTCGCAGCCTGATGTCCCAGCCTTCCCCGTCTTCCCAGGCTTCCTCGCAGCGGCCGGAGTGCCTCGTGGTGCTCGGTCTCATGCCGCCGGTCACGCTGGAAGACGTCAAGCAGGCCTACCTCGTGCGGGCCCGGGAGGTGCATCCCGACCGGGGCGGCAGCCAGGAGGAGTTCGTGCGGGTGCAGCGGGCCTTCGAGGACGCCACCGAGTTCGTGAAGTTCAAGGCCAGCAAGCTCGAGTGGCTGGCCTCCAAGATCGACGCCTATGCCCAGCAGCAGGAGGTGGTCACCGAGACCATCGAGCGCGGGGGCACGGTCGAGATGGAGGAGACCGACTGGCTGCGGAAGTCGTTCGGCGAGGACTTCGGCCACGTCGCGGACAAGCTCGTGACCGTGCGGCTTCGCGGGCCGGCGGCCGATGACGTGTTCGCGGTGCTCGTCGGGTTCCGCGCCGAGTCGCTCAAGGATCTCGTGGTTCTCGACCTGGCCGGCGGCTCGATCACCGACGAGGGACTTCTGCAACTCAAGGAACTCAAGAGCCTGCGGCATCTCGATCTGCGCGGCACGGCCGTGGGCAAGCTCGGCGCGGAGGCGGCCGGCTGGTTCGA
>JBJTAA010000365.1:0-6585 GCA_046090525.1 Planctomycetota bacterium | reverse complement strand
GTGGCTCGGGGCGTGGAAGTTTTTCAGGTCGAGGCCGTAATCCCAGGCCTGTTCGTAGTCGAGCCGCTCGAACTTCTTCGCACCCACCTTGAACTCGATCGGGATCACGCACTCTGGGAGCACGAGCACCGCATCGACCCGCCGGCCAAGCCGCGGGATGTCGAACTCGAGGTGGATCCAGGGGGCAGGGGCGGCTGGTGGCGGAGCGACCAACTCCTCGAGGGCCGACCGCAGGACGGGCAGTTGCAGCCGCCAGGCCGATTGCTGCTCCGGGGCGAGCGTGTAGCCATGAGGGCTCGCGAGCGGCGCGTAGACCTCCTCCTCGCTCGCGGCGAGAAACTCCTCCACCGGCGCGGCGTAGAAGGCGGCATTGGTGCGTGGGCCTGGCATGGCGGAGAGCCTACCAAAGCGGGGGGACAACCTTGGTCCCGCGCGGGGTTGACGGAAGAATGTACGGGCGTATACTTCCAGCCGGCGACGGAAAAGCCGGCTACGCTGGGGACATGCCTATGACCACGCTTCAGGAAATCATCGACGCCGCACGAGCTCTCAGCCCGGCCGAACGGTTGCGGCTCGTTGACGCGATGTGGGATGAGCAGCATCCCGAGAGCTGGCCCGCCCTGAGCCCCGAATGGCTCGCTGAGGTTCAGCGACGATCGGCGGAGTTCGACGCGGGCCGCATGAAAGCCTCCCCGTGGGAGGAAGTTCAGGCCCGTGTCCGGCAAAAGGCCGGACTCGATGGCTAACTGATCGTCGGCGAGGCCGCTGAGGCCGAATACGCGGCGGCTGGTGGCTGGTATGCAGAACGAAGCCTGGCAGCAGCCGACGGATTCACGACGGCGGTCGCGGCGGCTTTTCGGCGGATCCTCGACCGGCCAGAGTGGGGCTGCATGCGATGCTCATCACAGGCAAGTGATCGTGCGCGGGTAGCCATACCAGGTGGTCTACCGCATCTTGGACGCCGGCACGATTCTCGTCGTAGCCATAGCGCACTGCAGCCGTAGGCCTGACTATTGGGTCGCCCAATGAAGCTGACCTACCACGCCGATACCGACTCGCTCTCCATCGAGTTTTCCGAGCGGCCGAGCGTAGACAGCCGGGAAATCTCGGAGGGCGTGATCGTCGACTATGACGCCCAAGGCCAGGTCGTCGGAATCGATATCGACAACGCCGGGAACAAGATCGACCTCGAGCGCGTGTTGCTCAGCAAGCTGCCAGGCGCGGTCGAAACGGAAGCGGCCTAACCCCGCGGTACGCGCAGGTCGGTGAGCAGCTCGCTCACGCCGTCGTCGGGCACCGCTCAGATCCGCGGCCGGTTGATCGCCCGCAGGCCCGCGATCAGCACGATCGCGCCGACCGTCGCCGTCACCAGGCTGCCGACGAGGCCGGTCGCCGACAGGCCGAGCAGGCCGAACAAAAACCCGCCCAGGATCGAGCCGATCACGCCCATGATCAGATCGGTCACGAGGCTCGAGCCGCCCCCCTTCATGATCTGGCTCGCGAGCCACCCGGCCGCCAGGCCGATCAGAAGAAACCACACGAAATCCACGATGCGAACCTCCTCGGGCAGGCGTGACGAGCGGCATCCTACCCGCGGGCCGACCCTCGAATCCACGCCGCCGCCCCGTGGCTCGCAGGGCTACACTCAGACTGCATGGAGACATTCCGGCTGCTGCTTTTCACGGCGCTCTGGACCGCGATCTGGGCGGCGCCGCTCCCGAAGCTCTCCCGGCGCGTGGAACTCGTGGCCGGGCTGATCCCGTTTGCGGCCTTCGGCCTGCGGGTGTTCGGGGCGTGCTTCATCGGCGTGCCGGCCGACGATCCCGTGCGCATGGCCGTCGCACCGCTCGTCGACTGGATCAACGGCGTCTCGGGCCTGGTGCCGTTTCAGTGGGTGCTCGATGCGACCGTGGCGATCGGGCTCGTGTGGCTGGCATCGATCGCGAACCTCTCGCGGCGGCAGCGGCTGGCCACGATCTGGGTCATGCCGGCCGTGGCCCTCGCGAGTCTCGTGAGCCTGCAGCTCACGGGGATGCCACTCGAGCGGCTGCTCGTCGCGTGGCTTCGGTAGCAACGCTTGGCACTCAGGCTACGGCGACCAAACCATGCGGCCCAGTGCGTCTGGCGGCGTGAGAAGGCCGGGCCGACAAGTACCCTCGACAGGGATCGAACCTGTAACCTTCAGCTCCGGAGGCTGACGCTCTATCCAATTGAGCTACGAGGGCACGCGGGCGAGCGGCAGCGGGAAGACCACGAGCGGCTCGCCACCACCGAAGTCTAACAGCCCGAAACCGCGGGGGGTAGGAGCCGCGGCGTCGTGGGTGATCCGGTCACGGCGTGACCGGACTCCTGGGGCGTGACCGGCCGGCAAGGAGCCCGGTTCCGCCGGAACCGGGGCAGGGGTGACGCAACGCTGGGAAGTGATCCGGTCACGGCGTGACCGGACTCCCGGGGCGTGACCGGACTCCTAGGGCTCAGGCCGAACGCCGCAGCGGCGATTCCTGGCCGGTCGCCACGGTGCGACCCGCCGGTTGGGCGGCAGGCCGCCGCGGCCGCGAGGGCAGGGCATGCCCCTCGTCGATCCGGAGCGTGCGGCTGCGGGCCTCCTCGGCGGCAGCCCGCCGCCGCGCCCCGGCCTTGGCCTGCAGGGCATTGAGCTCACGGGCCCGCGCCAGGCACGACCCAAACTGCACGAGCGCCGTCAGCCGGCCGGCCAGCATCGAGAACGTGCCCATCGGGGCCGACGCCACCGCATGCCGGGCCACCTCGACGGTGTGCGAGAGCATCGCCGGAATCACCGGCTCGCCGGCCAGGCTCCGCCAGAAGAGCCGCTCGGCGTAGAGGCCTTCGTAATACGGCGACGGCCTGCGAACATTCGCGCCCCCCACCACGCGCGAGCCCGGTTCCACCACCGTCCGCTCGCCGGCACAGAAGATCGTGGCAGCCATGTCGGCCGCCGCGAACTTGTCGCCGCAGGCCTTCGAAAACCCACGGCGCGGCAGCGACTCGGCCCGCCAGAAGCCCGCCTCGATCGCCGGCGCCGAAGCCGTCGGCACGTCGCCCGCCTTGAAGGCATCGATGCGCCGCGCCCCGCGGCCCGGCACGTTCGTCACGCTCCGCCCGCCCCGCGTGCGCCGGATGCCCGCCGCCACGACCCGCCCCCGGTCGTCGGCCGCCACGGTCAACGGCACCACCGCCGCCACCTCCTGGTCGTCGAAGCGAGCCAGCGCCGCATCGGCCCAGCCCTCGGTGGCCCGCCAGCCGGCGGCCAGCACGTGCACGATCTCGCCGGTGCTCGCGGCCACTCCCAGATTCACGCAGTCGACCAGGCCGGCCCCCACCGGCGCCGGCACGAACGTCACTTCCTCGGCGATGTTCCACGGGTCGGCATAGGGCACGGCGAGCGCGGCCACGATCTCGCAGTCGGCCGGACGGTTCTCGAGGACGCTCACGAGCGTCTCCTCGAGGGCCGCCACGTCGGCCGCCGGAATCACGATCGACAACCGCGGCGCACCGCCGCCCTTCGACGCCATCTTGAATCCCCTCCCCACTCCGCCTGCGGCGACCCCTCGGCGCAGACGATCCCCCTGGAATGTCTTCGAACAGCGATCCCGCCGCTGCGGCCGGCCCGACACCGCCTCAGGCCGCAGCCCGGGACGGCATCAGCTCCGTGAACAGGTTCACGGTGTGGAGCATCTCGCCGTCGGCGTCATAAAACTGCAGCACGCCCACGTCGATCAGCCACATCGCGAACATCTCGGCCACGCGATAGCACCGCGCCACGCACCGGCCACGATCGATCCGGATGTTCTCCTGGACGTCGGCGACATCGTCGACGTCGGCACCCAGCCGGAGAAAGTGGCTCGAAACCAGCTCGCGGACGTCCGCGGCGTTCATGTGCAGGCGCATGGGTTGCAACCTCCTGTTGCGGGCTTACGAATCGACCTCCTGTCGATCGGGCCGGGGAACCTACCGGGGATGGCCCCGTGAAGAAAGGCTGGTTTGCGAGCCCGAGCCGTCCCTCATCAGATTTCCGAACCCGCCGCTCAGTTCATCCATCGGCCCGCCCGCCCCTCGCCGATGACCCACGGTTCGGGCCGCTGCCCATCCGGCAGCGGCGGCAGGGGTCGCCCAGGTTGCCAACTCGACGCAGACCGCACCGCTTGGCGGCCAAAACCCGCTGGCGCCGCAGTGATGGCGGCGGTTTGCGGGCGGTGGATCACAGCAGCCGCTCGGTCCACGCCCGGCTCGCATACCGCTCCCGCACGAGGGCCGCCACCCGCTCGGCCGGCCAGTCACCCGCCGATTGAGCCGCCGCGAAGGCCCGCCGCACCGCCTGCTCGATCGCCTCCCGGCCGAGGCCGAGGTTCGCCACGAACGAGCCATGCTCGCGGCCGGCCCGGTAGCCGGGCTCCCGGGGCGGATGGCGAAGCAGCCGCGAAATGAGCGCAAGATCGCAGGCGTCGAGCAGCGTGCCGTGGTAGAGCACCGCACCGCGCCGCACCCTCAGCGCATTGCCCGACACCTTTCGCTCGCCATCTGCGGCCGTTACGGCCAGGTCGCTCGAGCCACGCCGCACCACCGGCCGCCCCGCGGCCTCGAGCGCCGCCGCCAAGGGATCGAGGAGCGCCGCATGGAGCCGCTCGATCGCCGGCGACACCGCCGCCGGCAGCGGCGCGATCACCGACCACATCAGGCAGCCCGGCCCGAGCACCACCGTGAGCCCGCCGCTCGGCCGCCGCAGGATCGGCACGCCCGCCGCCGCGCAGGCGGCACGATCCACCTCCTCGTCGATCCGGCTCGACGAGCCCACCACCACGGCTGGCGACGCGGCCATCCAGGTGCGGACCACCGGCTCGGCCAGCCGGCCGGCGTGCGCCTCCTCCAACAGTGCCTCGTCGAGGGCCAGCTGCTCGGCGACCGTCGCCACCTCGGCCTCGAGCCACGTGGCCGCCTGGGGCACGCCGGCCGCGGGCCAGGGCAGGCCCGCATCACCCCGGGCTGCCGCAGGGATCTGCGCGTCGGTCGCCGCCCCCTCAGGCCCGGCGACCCCCTCCGACTCCGCGAATTGACGCACCGGCCCCGCCTCCTAGACTGCTTTCGTCACGGCCTGGGGCCGCCCAACCACCACCGCAGTGCCCTCGATGGCCGACTCTTCCCGCCGCGCGATCTCGCCCGACGACTCGCTGCCTCCCGTCGAGCCTCCCAGCGCGGGCTTCCTCGTGCAACTCTTCCTGGTGCCAGCGCTCATCGTCGGCATCATCGTGACCGTCTGGCTCGCCTTCCACTGGCTCGCCCAGCTCGGCAACGACCCGCAGGCCTACGTGCGGCAGCTCCGCCGCAACACCGAAGGCCGCTGGCAGGCAGCCCTCAATCTGGCCAACGACCTCCGCGGCCCCGGCGGGGCGACGCTCAAGGCCGACCCCAAGCTGGCCGGCGAACTGGCCTCGATCCTCGATGGCGAAGTGGCCAGCGGCCGCCCCACGGGCAGCGGCCACTCGGCCGAGCAGTCGCGGACGCTCTGCGTCTATCTCTGCCGGGCCCTCGGCGAGTTTGCGGTGCCCGAGGCGGCGCCGCCGCTCATCGCCCGCGTGGCGGCGAGCGATCCGCCGGAGGTCGCCCGCGCGGCTGTCGAGGCGCTGGCCGTGCTCGCCGCCAACCTCGCCGCCGCCGGCAAGAAGTTCGCCGATCCGGCCGCTGTCACCACGGCCGTGCTCGACGCCACACAGTCGGACGACCAAGGGCTGCGATCGAGCGCCACCTTCGCGCTCGGCGTGGTCGGGGGCGACGGCGCGCGGGACCGGCTCGAGGTGCTCTGCGGCGACGTGAACGACGACGTGCGCTACAACGCCGCCCTCGGTCTCGCCCGGCTGGGCGGCGACGTGGCCTGGGAAACGCTGGCGGAGATGCTCGCGCTGCCCGACGTGGTCGTGCCCCCCGGCAACGAGGAGGCGCAGGCGGACCGCTACAAGCGGGCGATGGTGGTGGTCAACGCGCTCAAGGGCGTGGGCCTGCTGGTCGACGACAAGGCCGCGGCGCCGCCGGAGCGGATCACGTCCGCCGTGGCCGCGCTGCGAGACGACGCCGTGGCGGACGTGCGGCAGGGAGCGACCGCGCTCTACCGCCGCATCGAGCGGCTGGGCACGCCGGCGGAGTAGCGGCTGCGGACGAGTGGCCAAGCCAGGGAGTGGCCGCACATAAGTGGCCGCGGGTTTTTAACCCGCGGAGTCGGGGTAGCCACCCGCACTCCGCCCGGCCATCTTCCAGCATCCAGCCCGGATTCGGCGGGATGAAACCCCGCCTCCACTTTTCGGGTGAGGTGCCTGCGTGTGAGTGGCCGCGGGTTTTTAACCCGCGGAATCCGGCTGGCCATCCGCACACCGCCCGGCCATCTTCCAGGCTCCCACCCGGTTTCGGCGGGATGAAATCCCGCCGCCACTTTTCGGGTGAGGTGCCTGGCATGCCTGCTGGGCGTCACGACAGATACTCGTCGAGCGCCTCGCGGAGCATCTCGACGTCGGGCACGAGCCCGGTGAGCGTCTGAAAATCGATCGCCGCCTGCACGGCCCGAATCTCGAGGCCCTC